>QHZM01000279.1 GCA_003224665.1 Acidobacteriota bacterium | reverse complement strand
TGCTCTTGGAGCGCATCTACGATGCAGTTTTCTTGATCCTTTTACTGGCCGTCTCCCTGGAATTTCTGCGGCTCGACGCCCCTTCCCCGCGTGGGGCGTCGCTGGTGGCGTGGATCCACTGGACTGGCCGCGTGATGCTCCTGGTGTCGGCGCTGCTGGTGGCGGGGGTTGTGGTCTTCCGTCTGCGGGCTGCGAGACTCACGGCGTCGGTGCTTCGGTTTTTCCGTTTTCTCCCCGCTCGTGCCCTTCACCACCTGGAGAGGTTTCTAACCTCTTTTTCCGACGGCCTCTCGGTCATTCGGAATTGGCGCGCCCTCTTATTGAGCATTGCTTTGTCCGCAGTGCTCTGGGCCTTGAATGCAACCGTCTTCTGGATTGCGTTCGAAAGCCTGGGCGGGGGTCTCGAGAGACTCCCCTGGTTTGCGGCCGCAGTCGTCATGTTCTGCGCGGCCCAGGGCCTGATATTCCAGTTCCCGGGCGTCGGGGGAGGATATCAGGTCGGCGCCCTGCTGGCGCTCACCCAAATTTTTGGCGTGAAGGCGGAAGCGGCGACGGGAGCTTCGATCCTCGTGTGGATTTTGATGTCGCTTCCCTGCGTCAGTCTGGGCCTGCTCCTGCTCCTTTATGAGGGCTTGACCTTGAAGAAGCTCTCTGCGATTGCGGAGGAGGAGCGGACGGCTGTGCGCGGAAAAGCCTGACGCATTTCTTGGTCTTACATGAAGTGCCCGTTCTGCAATCATCTCGACGATAAGGTTGTGGATTCCCGAGCCGCGAAGATCGGCGACACGATTCGTCGGCGCCGCGAGTGCGAGAAATGCGGGCGCCGTTTTACGACCTATGAGCGTATCGACGAGATCCCTTACATGGTGGTGAAGAAGGACGGCCGCCGGGAAAAGTTTGAGCGGCAGAAGGTCCTCGCCGGTCTCCTCAAGGCCTGCGAAAAGCGGCCTGTCGCGATGGGCAGGCTCGAGCAAATCGTCAACGAAGCCGAGGCGTTTGTGGCTGAGTCCACCGAGCGCGAGCGCCCGACTTCGGACGTCGGCCAGTTGGTGATGAACCACCTGAAAAAGCTGGACAAGGTTGCCTACGTGCGCTTTGCTTCCGTGTATCTCGATTTCAAGGACGTCCGCGAGTTCATGGATGAGCTCAAGGACTTGCTCAAGGCGAAGCGGAAGCAGGGGAAGCGCTGACGCCGCTACGGGTGCTCCCAGGCGAACGCGCCAAACGTGCGAAAGGTCTTAAACCCCAGGCGCTCGTAAAGACGCAGAGCTCCGGCGTTCAATTCCGTGACCGTGAGCGACACCTCGCCGTAACCCTGCCGGGTGAGTTCCTGAAACGATGATTCCAGCATTGCGGTGCCCAAGCCGGTCGCCTGGAATTGCGCGGCCACGGCAATCTGCGGGATGTGGGCATTCTGGCGTCCCACGGATGTAAGCGCCAGTACGCCGGCCAGGCTGCGAGTTGAGCGGTGCAGGGCGACCAGCGAGGCGCGCGGAAGGAACTCCCCGCACCCGCGGTGATGGACGATGTTTTCGATCAGGCGACGGGTACCCTCCGCCGAGCCGTATTGGTCGTTGATGGCAGTATCGATGTGGTGATGGTACACGGCGCAGAGCAGTTCACCGGCCTCGCGGTCGTGCTTGCGATCCCAGGGCACGAGGAGGAAGTCCGCCAGGGGTGCCGGGCCTTCCGTCGGGTCTGGGGGCGGCGTTTGCCCCGCAAGGGGGCGGCGCGGCGGCCGATCAATCAGCGCGACTGACATAAAGCAGCGACGATAGGCTTTGAAGCACCGGGCGAGAAAACAGGACTCGAGCTGTTCGTAGGTGAAGTGAGGGAGTTGTGCCTCAACCCGGCGAAGCCCCGGCGTGCCCACCAGTTTTTCAATGGAGTGGTCGAGCAGCCGTCGGGCCAGTTCTATTTTCGCTGAGGCTGGCTCCACGAACAGGTCGCCGATGAAGCCCTTCTCGCCGTCGTTAAAAAAGAAACAGTAGCCCCTGATCTGGTCTGCGAGAGCGAGGGCATACCCTGAAAGACGCTTTTCCTGAAGACAGTTGGATATCTGCCGCGCCGATGGCTCGAAGTCCCATCGCAGCTCGTCCCGCCAGATCTTCGATTCCTCTACAAGCAGAGGGGCGAATTGATCGGCCTCTAGGTGGCGGATGTCCAGGATTTGAAAATCCAATGCCGGTTCCTTCCCCCCGCCCGACTTTCCAGCCACTGGGAGCAGGTCTCTACGAGAATTTGGGTTTCTCCTGCCGGTCGGGCAAACGGAAAGCCGCTAATCCGGGAAAAGTATATCGCATAACGTCCCCGTCTTCCGAGCGGTTGAACCTGCTCAGCGAGGAACCTGAACCCTTTCGCCGGGGCTATCGGCATGTTTTCTGCCTCGGTTAGCCGGGCGACGCGCCCACGTCGTCGGGTCTTGCCCGTCTTGCTGGCCGTGTCCGGGAGGCGAGAATGCCCTCGGAGCAGTTGCGACAAGGGACTGGCTCATACCGAAAGTTTTTATCTGAGCAGGAACCCGATTATGCTAGCATTTTGCGGCTGCGGGTCTCCCAGCCCCGGTGAGGCCAGTTAAGATCCGGTAGGAAAGAGTCCTCGGCATGCGATGGATGCGAGCTATTGCCGCGACCCTGGCGTCCCGGTTCCCTTCCGGGCCGCTGATCCGCCTTCTCATCGGTGTGCTCATCGCAGTGAGTGTCGGCGCATTGGCTTTGGGTTTCAGCGCGGGTTACGTGACCTACCGGATCGTCACCGAACACAACGATACTGAAGTCGTGACGCCTGCCTCCTATCTTCTGAGCAGCTATGTGAACTTGAATTTCACCGACCGCAGCGGCGGCGAGCACGAAGGATGGATGCTCCTCGGACTGAGGGGCGCTCCGGTCATCCTTCTGTGTCACGGGTACAATTCGAACCGGTCGGAGTTGGTCTCGTTGGGGATACTTCTGCGGGAAAACCACTTCAATGTATATTTATTTAATTTCCGCAGCCTGAAGGAGAAGGAACCGTACTCGGCTCTGGGGCTCAAGCAGGCGTCCGATCTGCTTGCGGCCATCGATGCCATCACGCGCCAACCCGCGGTTAACCCCCGCCGAGTCGGTCTGTTCGGTGCCTCGACGGGCGGTTACGCGGCTCTGGTGGCGGCTCCTCAGAGCTCCCGGGTGAAGGCACTCGTGGTGGACACGATTTATGAAACGCCGGAGCAGATGTTCCGCACTGAAGTTGACCGGCGCCTGGGCGGCTCGAGTTCCATTTTCCGCACGCTTTCCGAGGTTGAATTCCACCTGTTCTTCCTGAGGATGAAGCCGCCCGTAATGAGCGAAGAAATCCCGAAGCTTAGAGCCGTTCCGAAACTCTTTATCTCGGGTCGTGACGAGCCCTCCCTGGCGGCGGCCACCGAGGATCTCTATAACTATGCGGGCCAGCCCAAGCGCCTCCTGGTGTTCGAACATTCGCAGACTTCATTGACTTCCGGCGCGGAGAAAAAAGAGTACGAAAACCAGATCCTCACTTTTTTCCTCTCCAATCTGCCTCTCCGGGCTGATTGAGCGGTTTCCCCTTCGCCATGGCGCTGCGGCCTCAGGCAAACGGCATCGCGTCGAGGGCGGAAATGAACAGGACTGTTGAACGTGCACGCTCCAGCTTCGATACGGGCAGCCTTGAATGACGCTGGCCGGCGCGCCCGTCCTCTCTTGCGGCACCGCGCGGAGTATCTGGCTGCCGCAGGCGCCTTGAAACTCCTCGGGTTCCTCCCCCACCCGCTGGCTCGCGGGGTCTGCGGCTTCCTCGCAACCGTGAGTTATGGGCTGTGGCCCCGCCTCCGGCGCGTGGGCCTCTTCAACCTTCGCATGGCTTTCCCTGAGTGGTCCGAGGAAGAGCGGCGCCGCGTGCTGCGCAGGCTGTTTCAACATTTCGGCCGGATGCTCGCGGATTTTGCCCACTTCCCGCGTTGGAAGCGGGACAACATCGAAAGTTTGATCGTTTATGACGGGTTCGAGAATTTCGCCCGCGCCGCGAGCCGGGGGAAGGGTGTCCTGTTCCTGACGGCTCACTTCGGGAACTGGGAACTTGGCTCTTTTGCACACGGGGTTTATGGCTACCCCTGCAACTTCGTTGTGCGAGAGATGGACAATCCGCTCATGAACGACCTCATCAATCGCTACCGCTGCGGCAGCGGCGGCAAGGCCATCGAGAAGGGAGACTTCGCGCGAGACATCCTGCGGTCCTTCCAGAACGGAGAAGCCGTGGGCGTCCTGTTCGACCAGAACATGCTGCCGGGCGAAGGGGTCTTCGTTGAATTTTTTGGACGCCTGGCCTGCACAACGACCGGACCCGCCCGAGTGGCGCGCAAGACCGGCGTCCCGATCGTGCTCGGGCTCGTGATCTGGGATGCGAAGCTCAAGAAATACAGGCTGCGGTTTGACCGCGTGGACTGGATCAATTCGAGCGACCCGGAAGAAGAAATCCTTGCGAACACAGCGAACTTCACTCGCCTGATCGAACAGTATGT
>QHZM01000277.1 GCA_003224665.1 Acidobacteriota bacterium | reverse complement strand
TCATTGACCCTTATCTTCAGCGAAGTTCAGGCGCGATGTCAAGCCCGCCATGGGAGTCGCAGGAGGCATGGCGTCGCCGCTCGAATGAGGCTTTCGCCTGATGTTCGCGGATAACGAAACTGTAATGAGCGCGCCGGTGAAGCGCGCGTTCGAGCCGCCAGCTCCACAGCGCCGAGAGCAAGGGCCGAGAAGCCACACGGGGAAGCTGATATTT
>QHZM01000278.1 GCA_003224665.1 Acidobacteriota bacterium | reverse complement strand
GGTTGGCCTCGCGCTTGTCATTCTGTCGGCCGACTGCGGCGGTGGTGCAGGTTCGCCCCTCGGGCCCGGCGGCATCAGCCTCACGATCAGGCCCGCGACCATCTCGATACCTTTCGGCAATCCGCAGCAATTCACCGCCTCGGTGGCGGGCACGTCGAACACCGCGGTGACCTGGTCGGTGGAAGGCATCAACGGCGGCAGCCCTGACGTCGGGACCATCACGACCATGGGGCTCTATACGGCTCCCGTCGTTGCATCCTCCGCGCCTCCGGTGACCGGGCAGCCGGTGCCGCTTATCGCGGGGCTGACGGTGCCTTCGATCAACATTGCAATGCCTCCACTCCCCTTGAAGACAGCCGTCACCATCAGAGCTACCAGCCAGGCGGATACGACCAAATCGGCTTCCGCCAAAGTGACGTTGACCCCGCTCTCTTTTATTGCTGCCGGAATACTGGACACGGCCGGGGTCACGGGCGTCGAAGTGAGCCAGGGAAGTACAGTCAACCTCTTCCTCGTCGGAACAGGATTTGTCCTGGGGACGTTCTACGCGATTAGTGGCCCAAACGGCGTCACGGTGGTTAATCAACCCACCGGCGCCGACTTCGGGCAGACGACGGACGGCCTGCCGGCGGTCAACATCATGGTCTCGGTCAGCCCGTCGGCTGCGCTCGGCCCGAGGAATATCGTCGTCACCGACCCGGCGGGCGAGCTGACCGTGTTCGTCGGCGGGTTACTCGTGACTCCTTAGGTCTATTGCATGAGGCTTCGCGTCCTCTTTTTTCTCGCATTTTTCGGAAGCGCGGCACTAAGGCCGTGCCGGGCGACGACTCTGGTCCGGTTGAGCCTCGAGCAACTTTCGCAGGCTTCAACGCACGTTGTGCGCGGCCACGCCGTCAGGCAGGAGAGCCGGTGGAATCCTGAACACACGCGAATTGTCACGCTGACGACTGTGGCCGTTGACCAGGTCATTAAGGGCCGAGGGGCTTCAACCGTCGTCATCGAGCAGTTGGGCGGGACGGTCGGGCATATTAAATCTTACGTTCCCGGCACCGTGCGGTTCTTCCCCCTGACAGATTACGTGCTTTTTCTTGAGCCTTCCGCGTCGAACCCCTCAAGGTTTCTCATCGTGGGCATGAGGCAGGGTGCGTTCCGCATCTATCGCGACGCGATGAGCCGGGAAGAGCGCGTGATCGAGCCTCTGGGCAAATTCCTTTCTTCGTCGCGCCGGAGGGAGGCACCGGCCAAGACAGCCGCTCCCACAGCCCCTCTCGCGGAGTTCCGCCAGCAGGTTGCCGAAGCCGTCTCGACTCCTCTCGCGATTCCGAGCGGCAGCATGTTCCCCGTGGCTATTAACTCGACTGAGCCGCGCGGCGCCGGGCGCGTGCGAGTGATGGGGCGAGTCATTTCGACGGTCTATCCGAGCCCGAGCGCCGTCATCCCCGCGGGCAGCTCGATCGAAGGGACAGCCGAACTGGTCGCCGATGTGTGGACAATCCGCTGGACGGAGCTCTCCGTGCGCGGCGCGCGCGTGCGGATTTCCGCCACGAGCGAACAGCCTCGCGGCTCGAGTCTCAGCGGCAAAGTATTCGTTGTGAGCGTGAGGTAAACCTGATGCGCAGAAGCAGATCTCTCCGCGTGCGTGGATCTTTACTTTTCGCGGCTACTATCGCCTCCGCCGCTTTCTGCGCGCTTCTGCTTTTCGCCTATAACCCCGAACAGGACAACGTGAACGGCCCCGTGCCTGCACGCTGGCAGGGCAGCGCCACCACCTGGAGCCTCAATCCGAGTACCGGCACCAACGTCCACACAAATGGCGGGGATACCATCTCGGCGGCCGTCACTAAAGGCTTCGATACGTGGCAGCAGACGCTCCTGAACGGGCAGAGGATTAACAACCTCACCGTCACTCCGGGCCGCACGACGATACTCACCGACCCGAACAGCGCGGACTGCGTGAATATTCTCTCCTTCGTGCCGTCTTCCGCGGTCAGTTTCCCGACCGGCACGATTGCATTCACCGATGTGGTCAGTGCATTCGGGTCGCCGCCCACAAACTATCAATGTTCGACCCTCCCTGGCCTACAAACGTGCAGCCTCCCCTCGTGCCTGATTGACGCCGATATCATTTTCAATCCGGTGGAGCAGTTCTACACCACGGCTACCACCCCTCCAACGGCCTTCGACGTTCAGGCCGTTGCGACGCACGAGATCGGACACATGCTTGGGCTCGACCACAGCGGGATCGCCCACTCCATGATGTACCCGTTCGGCGACACCACGGCGGCCATCCAGGAGAGGACCCTCGCCGTGGATGACGTCGCGGGGATCGCCTTCCTTTATCCTTCGACGAGCTTCAGTACATTGACGGGAGTGATTTCCGGGCAGGTCACCCTCGGCGGCCTTGGCATCTTCGGCTCGCACGTCATCGCCATTGACTCCGCTTCGGGCGCGGCCGTGATTGACGGCATGACTGATCTTCAGGGGAACTACAAATTGATTGGACTTCCGCCCGGTAATTATAACGTCCTGGCGCTTCCTCTCGCGCCGGACATCAACTCGGGCATCTTTATCCTGGATGACTTTGCGGGCTGGTCGTGCGGCTACGCCGGGCCCAGTGAAAACTCTCCGCCCTGTTGCGATCCGGCGACGAACATTTCCTGCACAGGGACGCCTCTCTCGAATCCTACCAATTACACAGGGACGTTTTTCTAGGACTGCCTTGAAGGCGAAAACGGGCGGTCATCTCCTGGGCCGGGGATGGCGTGACCGATTGGTGTCTCTTTCCCGTTGGGACCGCGACGGCAGGACCCTGCTGGCGGCAGGCCGCGCGCCCCGCTACAGTCCGCCGGTGACTTCGAGCACCTGCCCTGAAACATAGTTCGAGAGCGGCGAAGCGAGAAAAAGTATGGCGCCCGCGGCTTCCCCAGGCGTTCCGGGTCTGCCCATCGGAATGAGCTTCAGTGAGGCCTCGCGCATCGCGGCGGGGACGCCCAGCGCGATCTCATGGCCGCCCAGGCGGAACTTTTCTCCCGTCTCCTTGCTACGCGTCAGCCGCGTGTCGATGGTGCCGAACGCCACGCAGTTCACCTGGATGTTGTACGGGCCCCACTCGCGCGCCAGGGCCTTGGTCAGGCCGATGATTCCCGCCTTGGCTGCGGCGTAATTGGCCTGGCCAAAGTTACCGCGGGTGGCTGAAGTGGAGCTGACGTTGACGATCTTGCGCGGCTTGGCCGTGCCTCCCGCGGCGATTTCGCGTTTGGCCGCCTCCCGCAAGAGCGGCGCCGCGGCGCGGATCAGGCGAAAGGGCGCGGTCAAGTGGACGTCGATGATCGCCTGCCATTGCTCGTCGGACATCTTGTGGAGAGTCCCGTCCCACGTGAAGCCGGCGTTGTTCACCAGGACGTCGAGGCCTCCGAAGAATTTTTCCGCTGCCTCGACGATTCGCTCGGCAACACCCGGCGCGGTCACGTCGCCCGCCAGGGCCTGGGCGACCCCGCCCGTGCTCTGGATCGCAGAGGCAGCTACTTCGACGAGATTCGCGTCGAGGTCGCTGACCAGCACTCGGGCGCCTTCGGCCGCAAAAAGCTCCGCCGTTGCGCGCCCGATGCCGCGGCCTGCTCCCGTGACGATGGCGGTCTTGCCCTCAAGCAGCTTTGACATCGGATCTCCCCGGTCAAGTCTGCGTGATGGTAAGAGCGCTAACGGGAAAACACAAGGACCCTGCAACGTGCCCGTGCGCGCTGCATACGGCGACAGAGCGAGATTTGTCAGGAGGCGTGAACCGAGCGGAGAAGAGGTCTTAAGCGGACCCGAGTATGCTGCGCGTGGCGCGACGGTGGTCGGCCAGCATCGCCAGGAGTGAAGTCCGCCCCAGTTTCTCGCAGTGCACCGTACAGAGTGAAAGCGCGGTGAGCGAGCGGATGAAATGATGAGTCCGTTTCTGGTAGTCGAGGATCATGACCGGGTCGGCGCCGTTGCCGTAAGCCCACGACCAGTCGGAAACCCAGCGGACCAGGGAAGCGTTGCGGTGGAGCGGCCCGCGACGCGTGGGATCGCCCGGTTTCGTGAGTTGCGAGAGGCAGCCCGGAGCGGT
>QHZM01000276.1 GCA_003224665.1 Acidobacteriota bacterium | reverse complement strand
CATGAGTGGCTTGCGACGCTGGCTAGCCGCAGCGGGATTGTAATTGGCGTTGCTGCCCGCAGTGGCCGCTGCCCAGGGGACGCTTTGGGACCAATACAACGACAAAGGGAACGAAGCGTATCGCCAGCGCCACTATACCGAGGCGGAGAAACTGTTCCTGGTCGCGCTCAATGAGGCGAAGCGATTCGGGCCTCTCGAACCGCTGACCTCGCCGGAGGGTTCGCTTTGCAATTGACTAAACCATGACCTAGCCCTACGTGGGTCGAGGCAGCGCGGGGCGCTCGAGATGGTAAGATGGGCACGGTTCTCAAAAGACTTGCGCTACGGCTTACGGATACCGGCAAAGAACCCAGCTTCACGATCCAAAAGTGCTTGAGGGGGAGAAAAGTTGAACAAGTTTGCTCCCGCTAGGCAACTCACCGGCGCGTGGCTGTGCAATACCACCCTCTGGCTTCTCCTTCCGGGGGCAGCTTATCCCTCGACGGTGTCTCCACTTTATGCTCGCGGTTACACGGTCATTCCCGAGCCCCAGAACGTGCAGTTGAGGGACGCGGATTTCCAGATCGACAATGGATGGCGGCTGGAAGTCGGAGAGGGCGTCAAGCCGGACGATGTTGCAGTCGAGAGTTTGAAAGGGCAACTGGCACAGCGATATGGGTTAAGCCTGGCCGCGGGCGGAGGAGGCAATGCTGTTGGGCTCGTGATCCACCCCCAGTCGGTGAAGATTGGAGAAACGACTGACCTGGACAAGGCGGCGCTGGCCGAGCAGGCGTATCGGCTGGAACTGAGCCCGGGAGGGATTCGGATCACGGCGAATGCGCCGGCGGGGTTGTTCTATGCGGTACAAACGCTGGTGCAACTGGTGAAGACGGAGCGGGACAAGTTGTGGTTACCGGAAGGCGAGATTGTGGACTGGCCTGATGTTAGGCTTCGTGAGGTCTTCTGGGACGAAGTTGAACATCTGGACCACTTCGAGGTGTTCCAGCAAGCTATCCAGCGCGTCGCATTTTTCAAGGTTAACGGGCTCGCCCTCCGCTTGAACGGACATTTCGAATATGCTAGCGCGCCCGCACTGGTGGATCCATACGCTCTTTCTGCTGCGCAGCTCCAGGAGTTAACCGACTATGGATTGCGCTATCATGTTCAGGTCATTCCTTATCTGGATGGTCCGGCCCACGCGAACTTCATACTGGAGCGCGACGAGTACACGAAGCTTCGAGAGTTCCCCCAGAGCGCCTTCGAGATGTGCTCCACAAATCCCGACACCTACAAGCTGCTGGAGGGAATGTATCGGGACTTGATGGACGCCAACAGGGGCGTGAAGTACTTCCACCTCTCAACGGACGAAGCCTGGTTTATCGGAAAAGCGGATAACGATCAATGTCACGAGGCCGAGCGGGCCAGGCAGCTGGGAAGCCCCAGCAAGCTGTGGGTCGAGTTTACCAGCAAAACAGCGACTTACTTACGGGATCATGGCCGCGACGTGATCTTCTGGGGTGAAGATCCGCTGCAGGCTGAAGATATTCCCTTGCTGCCCTCCTGGCTGATCAGTGGAGAGGTCTACAACGCAGCCTATAACAAAGCCTTTCGGTCACGCGGCATCCAACAAATGGTCTATACAAATTCCCTGCCGGATGACCCACTTTTCCCTGCCTACTTTGTCCTGTCGCCGAACGAGCAGCTACATCCCCGCAAAGGTACGGAGGAACGAGCGACGCAAGTTTTTAATGAGATTTCCCTCAGTTCGGCTCGCAAAGAGGCGAATCTCCGCGGCGTTGGCGTTTATGCCTGGGGCGATCTCGGGCCGCACCCGGAAACTTTCTGGTTGGGTTACGCCGTGGGCACCTCGGCGGCCTGGCATCCCGGCTCACCTGACCCGCACGAGTTGAGCAACAGCTTTTACCGATTGTTTTACGGCCCGGGCGCGACCGACATGGGCCGGCTGTATCAACTGATGAGCACGCAGGCGCAGTTCTGGTCCAGCAGTTGGGACCGTGAGCCTTCGGGAGCCTTACCTTTGGTGTTCGGCTATTCGTACGGCATCGGCCCCTTTACTCCGGAGATCGAGACCCTTGCGCTCCCGCCCGTGCCCACGGCGGACTACCTCCTTTCTCGGGGCAACTGGCGGCATGAAAACACCGAACGCGTCAGACTGGCCTGGAAGTTCCTGGGTGAGAACGACGACCTGCTGCATCTGCTGTACCGGAATCTGCCTTCGGTCCAGTTCAACCGATATAATCTCGAAGTTTATCTTTCGATTGCCAAACTCTGCCGGCAGAATCTCCTGATGCTCAAGAGCTTGGGAGAAATCAGCGACGATTTTGAAGAAGCACAGGAGCAAGCGGCAAAGCTACATTACGCCGACGCCGTAACCGCTCTCGACAAGGCACTCGGCACGGCGGGGACAATCCGAGACGAGCGCAACCTGGCGCTCGACGAAGTCACGACGACTTGGTACGAGACCTGGTTTCCGAGGGTCGCGGAAGCCAACGGTCGCCACGCTGCACGTAACCCGCAAGACTTTGTCGATACTCAAACCAGTGAAGGCGCTCACCGGCGTCAGATGGGCCTTCTGTACTTGATCAACCGGGAGTTCTCGCTGCCCTTTGGCGACTGGGTCAATCAGCTCCAGGAAACCAGGAACCGCTACGCGGCTGCCCACCATCTGCCTCCCCGGGTGGGTAAGTTTGACTGGCAGGACACCACAACTCTCCACAGCCAGCCGATCGACCGCGAATTGTAAGTCAACTTCGTTAGTTAAGGAGCGATTGCCTCGCGTTCGATATCGGCGCGCGCATATGAGACACTCGCGGCAAATTATCACGCACAGCGCCGACTCGAGTTGGTCATTTGCTTTTTCCAGCTTACCGGCCGGGCAGATCCCAAATTGCCAGGAATCCATTTGACGCTCGCGCAGATTTACTTAGAGCGAGGAAAAGCCGCAGACGCCGGCAAGGAGATCGAACAGGAAATCGCTATCGTCCCGGAGAGCGTTGCGGCGCGTTCTCTCAAGGAAAAGATCATCTCGCGGGAATCTAAACCCTGAGCGCGGCACTTTTCCCGTAATGGTTGTCACTTAAGAAGCCTTCGCAAGCTGCATAACGGTTACGGCGCTTCTCTGCTCGGCCTGTCTCTACAGGCCGTCTACGAAGCGCGCCACGATCCCTGAAGCCGTGAAGTCGGGAGACAATGTGCGAGCCGAGACAGCCCTGGGCGATCAAATCAATCACAACCCCAAGTCTCCCCCCTTGCTGACTTTGCTGAGACGGATTCTCTTTCTCGATGGCAAATACTTGAACTGCGCCATCGCTATGAAGAAGGCCGATGGTATAGTCCCCCTCGATAACCGCAGCGGGTTCACCTTGGCTCTTGCTTACGTCATTCCTAATCACCGGGACTGGGCGCACCCAGAGCTTGAAAGGCTGCCAAAATCCGAGGACAAGAATCCGCTCTACCCTGCCTGAGAAACGGCCTGTTTTTGGGTGATAGCGTCCAGCGCCCCTCGGCTCGCGGCTTTTGTCCGGCCACCCGCGACGGCTGGAGGAGTATAAGACCCGGACGTTCACTCGGCGCGTTAAGCGCTTGATGAAATTGCGTAATTTTCCCCTTGACATGAATTCGACCGGGAGCCCATTATTCACGCGGTCGGGGCAGCAGAGGGCTACTCATCGAAACCCTAACTTGTAGCGCAAGAGCCTCGAGGGAGGTGTGACTATGCCTCGCAGTCTCTCTATTCAGAGCTTGACACGCACCAGAATTCCTCGCCGTTTGATTCTCGCGGCTTCCGTCGTGTTCTCAATTCTAAGCATCAATCTGAGCTTGCAGTGTCAGGTGACGGGCACGGTCAGCGGTTACGTCAAGGATCCGAGCGGCGCCGTTATTGTGGACGCCAAGGTGACCGCAGCGCAGGCCGAGCGAGGCACCTCGACTGTGGCTCAGACCAACCCCGAAGGTTTTTATGCCTTTCCAGCCCTTCAGCCTGGCAGTTACACACTGACGGTGGAGAAGGAAGGTTTCGAACGCTACGTTCGCTCCGGACTTGTGCTCACCGTCAGGCAGAACCTTCGTGTCGATGCCGACCTGCAGTTAGGCGCGGTGACCAAGACCGTCACGGTGACCGCTGAGGCAGCGCTGGTTGACACAACTTCCGGAACCGTCTCCAGTTTGGTGGATGATCGGCGGATTGTGGACCTGCCGCTGAATGGCCGCAATGTGATGGCACTGGCGCAACTCGTTCCCGGAGTGCTGGGCGTGCGCGCCCCCGAATCATTGTCCAGCGCTCGTTCGGGCCCCCAGATGAACGCCGAATATGGACGCAACTCCGGCTCTCAGGCTACGGTTGTAGCGCGCGCCGGGACCAACCAGTTGCATGGAGACGTTTGGGAATTCGTGCGTAATAACGCGCTGCATGCGCGCAACTTTTTCGCCTCGAAGGTGCCGACGATCAAGGAGAACCAGTATGGCGGGGCGGTGGGGGGAACGATCAAGAAGGATGAGGCTTTCTTCTTTGGCTCCTACCAGGGCTTGCGGAACCGCCCCCAGTCAGTCGCTCGGAAGACAATTGTGCCCTCGGCCGCAGAACGCGGCGGCGACTTCACCGCCCTGCTGCCGGGGACTGTCCTGGTCAACCCGGTGAACCCGAATACCGGCGTGCCGTTCACCACGCCTTCGGGCGCCCCCTGCGTTGCCAACAATATAGTCGATCCGAGCTGCATCACCACGCCTTCCAAAGACCTTCTTCAGTTCGTGCCGCAAAGTCCGTCCGGAAGCGTGGTTTCTTTGGCGAGCAGCCCGGTCAATGACGATATGTATTTGGGCCGCATCGACCTTAATGTCAGCCCGAAGCATTTCTTGTTCGGGCATGTTTTTGTGGACCACAATTTCAGCAGTTCCGCCATCTCGGGCGGCAATATCGCCGGCTACAATGGCTCGACCAGGCCGACGGAGACGGACAACATTACTCTGAACGACACCTACACTTTCCGGCCGACTCTGGTGAACCAGGTCGTCGTCGCCTATTTACGTACCACTTCTTCGTTTCGCCTGAGTCGTACTCAGGCCCCATCCGACGTGGGAATCAATATGCCGCAGTATTATCCCAATGGCACGATTGGGGCGAGCGTCTCCGGAAGCTTTGACCTCGAGGGCAGTGGCTTCAACCTGTTCAAAAACAACAATGAGCAGTTCCGCGACACGCTGACCTGGATCAGAGGGCGCCATGAATTCAAAATGGGAGGTGAGGTGCTGCGCCTGCACTTCTTGCAGCGGTTTATTGGGGGCATCGGTTTCAGTTTTGAAGGGACGCGGTCGGGCGACCCATTTGCCGACTACCTTCTCGGCGCTTTCAGCAGTATGGGTCTCAATTTCGGGCTCGACGACAATGATGACGTCACCACCGCTTCAAGTTTCTTCTTCCAGGACCGGTTCAAGCTGAGGCCCCGTTTCACCCTGACCTATGGCTTGCGCTGGGAACCCAATTTGTTCTGGTACGACGTTCACAATCGTATCGATACGATCCAGTTCGGCGTCCAGTCCAAGGTCGTGCCCGATGCACCGCCGGGCATCGTTTTTCCCGGCGATCCCGGCATACGGCGCAGTATTGTCCCGCCTGACCTGAACAATTTCGCGCCCCGAATAGGGTTCGCCTGGGACGTCTTTGGCGACGGCAAGACAAGCGTGCGCGCTGGTTACGGTGTTTTCTACAACCAGATCAACGCTGACTCCCTCGCGCAACAAAACGCTCCGTTTTCAGGATTCCCTACCCTTTACAACGGGAACTGGACGGACCCGTTTGGCTCGACGGGCGTCGCTCCCCCGCCGGTCTATCCCACGGGGAAGTTTGGCTGCGTCCCGATCCCCACTCCTCCGGGTGTGAATTGCCCACTGTTTCCACTCCCCGTGACCGGGTACTTTGTCGACCTTTCCTTGCGGACGCCTTACACTCAGTCCTGGAATCTATCGATCCAGCGGCAGATCACGCCCAGCACCATGCTTGAACTGGGCTACGTTGGAAACGTCGGAATCAAGCTCAACAATATCCGCAACTTTAACCCGGCGCGCTTTGTCCCTGGGACGGTTTATGACCCGGTGACGGGCTTGGAGAACACCGTTTCCAACCCCAACAACCTTAATGACCGCGTCCTCTTCGAGCCGGGCATTCTCTCGCCCGTTAGTTGGACGCTCGGAAACGACTTCCGCAGCACCTATCACAGTTTTCAAGCTCACCTGACCAGGCGCATGAGCCGCGGTTTGTCGGTTACGGCGTCCTATACGCTTGCCAAAGCCCTGGATATGTGCTCGTACATCTGCGAGGCGTGTGGATGCGTCTCCAATCCTTTCGATTTGCGGAGTATTCGCGGGCGCGCGAACTTTGACCGTCGGCACGCCTTCGTAGCCAGTTGGCTGTGGTCGCCGCCGGTGAATTTCAGCGAGCATTGGAAGAATGTCCTGCTGGGAGGCTGGAGCTTCAGCGGCATCACCAGCATTCAAAGCGGCATGCCCATGACTTTCAGCTACGGTGGCTACGGTCTGGACGTGGCTCAAGATGGGACAGTATCTGCTCCCCAACACGCCTTTCCCACGGGGCAACCCATCGCCATCAACCATCCCAGTCGCGACGCGATGATCAATAAGTTCTTCAACGCGGGCGCGTTTATCGACCCGACCTGCAACTACGACAGCGTCGCCGCGCAGGGGAACTCCCAATACATCGAGCAGTCGAACTGCACGCCTTTCGGGATCCAATACTCCTTGCTGGGCAAATACGGGGCTACCGGGCGAAACATCCTGAGCGGGCCTGCCTTCAGCGGTACGGATTTGGCGATCCTCAAGGACTTTGATTTCAAAGAGCGGTACCGAATCGAATTCCGGTCGGAATTCTTCAATACCCTTAACCAGGTGAACTTCGGGCAGCCGGATAGCACAGTAATAGACGGCCCCGCCTTTGGGACCATCCAGGACGCGAGTGCGGCTCGTGTGATTCAGTTTGGATTGAAATTTTTCTGGTGACCCCTGGAACTGAACCAGCCCCAAAGCTGTTTCCCGTTGTAGAGCGGCGCCTCCGCGGCTGCCGACGGTGAAAGGCGCGCCGCTGTAGCGGCGGTTGGCCTTCCATCCCGCCCCTCGCATTGGGCTCTCAACCGCATTGCCGAGAGGACTGCCCGACCCCGCCGTTCTTGCAACGACCCTAAGGGTCTGACGCCGGCGGCGCAGGTCTCGCGCTTGTACCGGGTTGCTGTTCCGTATTCCCGCCCGGAGAACCCAGACCACTTAGGCCAAGGCGCCATGAGCGGCCCCACCCTGGATCACCCGCAACCAGTAGACATCAGTGTGACATCCGAAAACGATATCCGGAGGTTGATACACATGATGAAATTGACCCGCAGGGAGATCCTGGAAAAGTCTCCAAGACTGGCCGGCGCTGTGGCCATGGGGCTGCCGCTGGCGGCGCCCGTGCTGGCGGAGGAACCCTCTACGGCGCAGCGCAAGCTGAAGGTAGTAGCGGTAGGAGGACATGTGGACGATCCTCAAGGCGGCTGCGGTGGCGCCATGGCCCTCCATGCTGAACAGGGACACGAGGTCGTGGCGCTTTC
Organism: Acidobacteriota bacterium; assembly: GCA_003224665.1. Taxonomy (GTDB): domain Bacteria; phylum Acidobacteriota; class Terriglobia; order UBA7540; family UBA7540; genus QHZM01. The sequence goes on along the minus strand of QHZM01000276.1, from coordinate 3,428 downwards.
TCTGACTCACGGCGACTCCGAGCCCATCGCGGGCCAGCTCGGCATATCGAATAAAGAGCTTGCCGCCCGGAGGTCCGCCGACGCCATAAAGTCCTGCGCCCTTCTTAAGGCTCGCATGATTTTTATGGACCAAATCGACCTGCATACGGAAATTACACCCGCTCGTTATCAGGAGTTTTCCCGAACCATGCTGGCCGAGAAGCCCGATATCGTCTTCACGCACTGGCCTATTGACACCCACCCCGACCACCGCGTTGCTTCGCTCCTCACCTACAATACCTGGTTGGATGCCGGACTCAAATTTGAGCTCTACTACTACGAGGTTGAGACAGGTAGACAAACTCAGCATTTTTTTCCTAATCATTATGTGGATATAACGCCTGTGGAGGCCCGGAAGCGCGAGGCTTGCTTCACCAACGGCGCCACGATCGAAGGGTGGTGGGGTTTGCATGAGGCGATGCAGCGATTTCGGGGGATGGAGTACGGTTGTAAGGCTGCCGAGGGTTTCGTCCATATGAGCTCACGCCTCATTTGCCCTCCACCTTTCTGGCAGCATGGATGCCGCTACGCTGAAGAGTGAGCGACGAATAGAAAGCAGGATGGAAGCCAGCCGTCTTGGAGTTTGTTGAAAAGCTCGACTAGCATGCCATCTCTGAGAAGGTCGCTGCGGCGACCGACGAAGAATCTCGCAAGTGATTGATTTGTCTGACAAGCAGATTCTTCTCCCGCTCTGCGGGATCAGAATGACACGAATAACCTCTTTTGAGCAACCCGCTAGACTAGAATGCTTGCTATACGCCGACGCGGCTTTTTAGCGCTACTCGGTGGCGGTCTGGCCCTCCCTCGATGGCTCTCCGCCGAGCACCACGTCGTTTCGGCGGACCCTTTGGTGGTCGAGTTTGATCTAAAGTCCCTGCGGGGACTTCACACTTCGGTCGAAGATTTCTACGTGCGTAACCACTTCGATGCTCCCCTGGCCGCTGGACAGGCGGCGCTGCAGGTGGAAGGCGAAGTCGAGCGGCCTTGCCGCCTGGCGCCGGCAGACGTCGCGCCGTTCCCCGAGCGCGATCTGGGGGTCGTTCTGGAGTGCGCTGGTGACGGCGTCGGGCCGATGGGTTTGGTGAGCAACGGTTCCTGGGCCGGGTGGCCGCTCGCCGCCGTGCTCTCCTCAGCCCGTCCAACCCGCGCGGCAGGTATGGGATGGACTCGGTAAAGTGGCTTGAGCGCATGGTCGTGTCGGCAGTTCCCCTGCCATCACGCGACGGGTCCTACCAGGAGCTCGTGCAGGGCGCTGAGGGAGAACTCAGCCGCCAGCCTCTCCCGCGGGTGCAAGTCAAGTCGGTGATCGTCGACCCGGCCGAGGGCGCCGTGCTGCGTCCCGGGCTAACCCCTATCCACGGCTTGGCTTGGTCGGGTGAAGGAACAATTTCCTCCGTCGAGGTGAGCTGGGACGGAGGAAGGAACTGGCTCCCCGCCCGGGTTGGGGAGGGTAAGGATTTCAACTGGACGCTGTGGCATGCCGCGGTAGAATTGACGCAGCCGGGAGCCGTGGAGCTCGTCTCTCGCGCCCGTGACATCAAAGGCTTCGCGCAACCCGCACGGCGCGACCCGGGGCGCTTGGATGGCTATGCGAACAATTGGTATCATCGGGTGCGCTGCGTGGTTGCCTAATGTAGTGCGTCGAACGCTTCTTTACAGATCGAGCGCATCGCCACGGCCACGGAAGCAGGTCTGCGTTTGGAGTGCGGCGGCTTGCCGCCGCTCTAGGGCGCGGAAGCTTGCTTCCATGCCTTGTTCCAAGCCTTGCGCAGCGGCAAGCCGCCACGCGGCAAAGCGGGAGCAAGCTCCCGCACTCCAAGGTCCTTCCAGAGTCAGCGTGAGTGGTGAAAGGAACTTACGATTCAGCATACTCGAGCGTACTCAACCATGAAGATGACCCCGCTGCTCTACGGCGCGCTTGCGGCCCTCTGGCTTCCCACGCTGGGAATTACCCAGGGCTCGCCTGAAAGTTCCGAGCGCTCCGAAACCGCGCACTATGACGGAGCCGACTGGCACTTGAAAGGCGAAGGCATCGTCTGCTGCCCCTGCGCCGTCCCCTGCCCCTGCCGTACAAACGGCGGCGCAACTTATGGACACTGCGAGGCAACCCTCTACCTCCACATCCGGGAAGGCCATTATGGAGAGCTTAGCCTGAATGGTCTGCGGGCTGTGGAGACGAGCGGCGCGTGCGGGATGAGCTACGAGCACCTGGCCGCCCTCTATTTCGATCGTTCGGCCACGCCGGAAGTGCAAGCGGCTTTCATGAAAATTCTGGCCAGCTTTTCCGCGACGCAAACCATCGGGTTTCCGTACGTTCGTACCGCGCCGATGGACGTCCAGATCACGGACAGTCACCTCTTCCGCATCTCGATCCCTGACATCCTGGAAATGGCCGTGGACCGGAACTGGGGGCAGGCGACTCCTCCTCTGCCGGCGCTGGCGGCGCGGGATCGCTTCTCCAACACCCTCCAATACGTCCAAAACCTTCGGTATCGCATGCGCGATGCGGGCGCGAAGCTGGATTTCGATTACAGCCGCCGGCAGGCGAACTATCGGGACGTCGATCTGGACGTGGCGGACTACCGCGCGCGGCGGATGCTCGCCCAGTATCTCGATAGCAGCGGCTGGTTCAATTCCGCCCAACTGCGCATCGTCAACGAACAGCACCTGACTCTTCCCGACCTCGAGGCCATCCGCCGGGAGGTGGCGCGTCTGCGCCGAGCGCAAGGGGGACCCCGGTGAGGCGCCGGAAGCCAATTTCAGCGCTTCCGATGGCCCTGCTTCTCTTCTGGAGCCTCGCGGGTCGCGCCTCAGCTCAATCCGCGCCCGAGATGCTACAAAAGGGAATCGGAGCACTTAAAGCTCAAGACTTCCAGCTCGCCCAGCGGATTTTCGCCAAGCTCGTCGAGCAAGACCCCTCCGGTGCGAACATCGGCTATCTCGGCATCGCGGAATTTTCTGCGGGAAACCTCGAACATGCCATCACGCATTTCAGGCAATCCCTGCGTCTGGGCAATGACTCCGCGGCCTTGCACTATTATCTGGGGCGTGCCTACCTGGAGCGCCGGGAAGAGAGCGCGGGGATCAGCGAGCTGAGGCTGGCGCTGGTGAAAGATCCGAAGCTTCTGGCAGCCCAATCCTCGCTGGGCGTCGCCTTGGTTAATGCCGGCCGGCCTCGCGATGCGCTTCCCTATCTTGAGCAGGCGCACGCGCAGGTACCCAAGGATGCGGAGATTTGGGCGAGTTTGGTGCGGGCGGAGTTTGAAGCCGGGGAAACCAAGAAAGCCCTGGGGAGTATTGGCAGCGCCATCGACTCGATCCCCGATAATCCTCGCCTGGACGCCACCCTGGCTTTCCTGTGCCTGCATTATCGTCAGGCGCAAAAGGCG
>QHZM01000275.1 GCA_003224665.1 Acidobacteriota bacterium | reverse complement strand
CCAAGCGCTTTTTACCTCGCCGAGACGCGCTTCCAAGACGTCAACTACCACGCCCCGGCGCCATTCGATCCCACGGGAGCGGCCACAATAAACCTGACCGTTGATGAGTCCACACGGTCCGATCCCGGCCTGCGGGTCCAAACTCTCCGGATCCTCGTCCGCGCGGAAGGCACGAAGATTCGCGTCCGCAAAGACTACATGGTCCGGAACTCAAGCAACCCACCGCGCACTTTTGCGGACCCCGAGGGCACTTTCCGATTCGGCTTGCCGCCGGAGACGAGCGGGGCCACGGTCGCCGTGACGGGTCTGATGAACATGCCGCTTCCGCAGACCGTCGAGGCCGGAAAGAAACCGGGCGAGTTTTTTATTCGATATCCGATCAAGCCGGGCACGACGACGGTCTCCGTGGACTACGGGGCGGACTACACGCCGGCGGGGCTCGAGCTCGGCGAGCGAGCCGCTTACCCGGTTGACCGCGCGGAAATGTACTTGTCTCCCGCAAACCTCGCCGTGGATTCTTCCCTGTTCAAGCCTGCCGGAGTGGACTCAGCCAACAGCATCCAGAAATTCGAGGCTGAAAGCGTCGGACGAGGCGTCGAGCTCATGGCCCGTCTGAGCGGCGAGGCTGCTCCGCCTTCAACCTCGCAGGTTGAGCAGGGCGAAGTCGAGGTCAAAGTCCTTCCAAACTCCATGACGCGTCTTGGCATGCCGCTGCTATTCTGCTTTCTCCTGATGATGTTCTGGGCGCTGGGTGTTCGAGTGGCCAAGGAATGGCCGCGTTTGCAGGCTGAGCGCGGAGTCAGCCCGGAGCAGAAGCAGCTCGGCGCCAAAGCGGAGGCCTTGCTCAATTCCATAGCGGACCTGGACGAACTCTTTGCTTCCCGAAAGATACCGGAGACAAGGTACTGGAAGGAGCGGCTGGAATTGAAAGCCAGGCTCGCCGGCGTCCTGAGGAAAGCTCCGCCGTCGCTGCTGAAATCTTATGCCACGCGAAACGCCGCACGGTAAGGCGGGTCTCGAACTCCGTGAAGTCTCCAAATTCTTCGGCGATCTCGAAGCCCTAAAGAAGATTCGGCTCCGGATTGAGCCCGGCGATTCCCTCCTCTTGTATGGGCCGAACGGGGCGGGGAAGACCACCTTGCTGCGCGTCCTCGCCACCCTCTCCAGGCCGAGCGAAGGCCAGGTCCTTTTCGGCGGCGAAGACATCTACCGGAACGCGGCCCGGACCAAGGCGGCGATCGGCTTCGTTTCCCACGCGACCTTCCTTTACGGCGAGCTCACCGCTTTCGAAAACCTGGAATTTGTCGGCACGCTCTTCCGCCTCGATAACCTGGAAAAGAAGGTGCGTGATGTTCTTGACCGTTTCGGCCTGGGCGGGCGGGCCAAAGTACCTGTCCGGGAACTTTCCCGGGGGTTCCAGCAGCGCGTTTCGCTGGCTCGCGCCTTTCTCCACGATCCGGATTTCCTCCTGCTCGATGAGCCATTTACGGGCCTCGACGCCCAGGCCGCGAAAAACCTGGCGGGCCTGTTGCGGGAGTTGCCCGAGCAAGGCAAGACGCTCGTTTTTTCAACCCATGACTTCGAGCAAGGCGCCGCGGTCGCCCGGCGGCTCGTCGTTCTCGAAGAAGGCACGGTGCGGTACGACGGGGAGTTGAGTTCGGCGCGACTGGAAGCGCTTGGGATTGGACGTTAGCGGGGCAGGCCGGAACGTTGGCCAGGCCGTGCCCGGAGTGAGTCGCCGGCCGTTCTTATTCTTCTTGCGCCGCGGCACCGCCCGGGCCCTGATCCCCATTCGAGCGGTATTCGATGCACAGCTTGAAGGTCATCTGGGCCATATTCGTCAAGGACATCAAGGTTGAATGGCGCAGCCGTGAGACGCTTGCTTCGATGTCCCTATTCGGCCTCCTGATCGTATTCCTTTTTAACTTCGGTTTCGAACCGGCGCGCGAAGAAACTCTGCGCTTACTTCCCGGTTTGCTCTGGATTGCCTTCGCTTTCACTGGCATCCTCGGTTTCAACCGCTCGTTCGCGGGAGAGAGAGAGAACCAGTGCCTTGAAGGTTTGTCGCTCGCCCCGGTGGATCCCGGGGCCATCTACCTCGGCAAAGTCCTCGCGAATCTTTTTTTTCTCATCGTCGCGGAGGCCGTCATCGTCTTCGCCACGTCCCTCTGGTATAACTTCTCGTTCCTGCCTTCGCTCAGCTGGTTCAGTTGTGTCTTGTTTTTGGGGACGCTTGGATACGTGGCGATTGGGACGATTTTTGCGGCCGTGGCCGCAAACACCCGAATGCGCGAAGTCATGCTTCCTGTGCTACAGTTTCCGGTAGCTGTCCCGGTATTCGTGGGCGCGATTGAGGCCACGAACGGGGCGTTGAAGGGGGATGCGCCCGGCGATTACGCGAGTTGGGTCAAGCTCTTGGCAGGGTTCAGCGTAGTTTTCCTGGTCCTCTCGTTCCTGTTGTTTGAGTATGTGCTGGAAGAGTAGGCGGGAGTTCATTCGTAATTCCTCGCGCCTGCGTCTTCGGCGGGACGCGGGAGCAGAATTCGAGCCAAGAAGCGGGGACACGCTCGCCGCGCCGGTAGCCGCCAGGTCACGTGCAGCATGATTCAGAAGATCTTTCATCCGACTGTCCATCTCGTTGTCACGCTGGTCTGGATGGTCGTGGCCCTCTTTATGATTTTTCTGTACGCCCCGCAGGAACTGATGATGGGAGAAGTGCAGCGGATCTTTTATATCCATCTCCCTTCGGCGTGGACCGCCTTTGTCGCCTACTTGGTGATTTTCCTGGGCAGCGTGGGCTACCTCTGGAAGCGCTCGCAGGAGGCCGACGAGTGGGCGCAGGCGGCCGGCGAGGTGGGCTTTGTTTTTTGCAGTTGTGTCCTTGTGACGGGCCCCCTGTGGGCGAAGCCGGTGTGGGGCATCTGGTGGACCTGGGACGCGCGGTTGACTTCGACTTTCGTCCTCTGGTTGCTCTTTGTGTCCTACTCGATGCTCCGGAGTTACTTGGTCAATCCCGCTCGCGCCGCGTCGCTCGCCGCGGTGGTCGGCGTCATCGGGTTCGTGGATGTCCCCATCGTTTACATGTCGATTCGCTGGTGGAGGACGCAACACCCCCAGCCCGTCATTTTCGGCGGAGAAGGTTCGGGGCTTGACCCGCGCATGTGGGCGACTGTCCTGGTCAGCTTTGGGGCGTTTTTTTGCTTGTTTTTATACCTCTTCCGGCAGCGAATTTGGCTGCTCAGGGCCGAACGGGAACTGAGTGCCCTCCGGCGCCGGCTCCCTTCGAGGCCTTCAAAGGAGTGGAGTGATTAATAAATTCCTGTTCCTGGCATATAGTTTCGTCTGGCTGATATTCATGGCCTACGCTTGGTCCCTCTCTCGCCGCCAGGCGCAGATTAAAAAATCCTTGGAAGAGCTGAGGAACAAAATCGAGCTGCGGCCTCCTTCCGGTTCGCGATCCTCGTGAAAAAGCTCCCGCGGCCCGCGCGTGTCTGGCCCCGAAGGGAAAGGGGGAGAGCGACGAGTGGAAATCCGATGTCAATACTGCGGGCAGGTCCACCGAGTCCCGCGCGATATCTTCGGCGATCGTGAGAAAGCGGACCTGTCTTGCGCGGCGTGCGGGAAGGTCTTCCAGGTGGTTAACCCGAAGCTCGCGACCCTGAAGATCGACACGACCCGCAAGAAGGTCTCCACCGTCACCGACTATGTGAGCCCCGAGGGGCGCAAACTGAAGCTCCCGGCCCAAAAAGACCTCAGCCTGAAGGTGCTCGAGGGCGACGAACTGGGCACCGTCTATCCGGTGAACAAACCCCGCGTCACCATCGGCCGCACCAACGCGGACATTACACTTCACGACGCGGCGACTTCACGGGTCCACTGCGCGCTCGAGGTCAGCGACGAGGACGTCCTGGTCCGCGATCTCGACAGCACCAACGGGACCCTGGTGAACAACCAGCCGATCAGGACTGCGAAACTCTCCAACGGTTCAACCTTCAAGGTGGGAAAGCACCTCTTCCAGCTTGTCATCGCTGCAAAAGGCGCATGAAGAAAATCGGGCGATACGACATCATTGAGGAGCTGGGGCGGGGCGCGACGGGGATTGTGTATCGAGGCTTCGATCCCACGATTGGTCGCGTCGTCGCCGTCAAAGTGGTTTCCCTGACTTCACCCACCGAGGCAGGCATTCCGGGCGCACGCGAAATCTTCATGCGTGAAACCCGCGCCGCGGGGCGTCTATCGCACCCGGGCATCGTGGCCATCCACGATGCTCTGGAAGACCCGGGGACGCAGACCTGCTGCATTGTGATGGAATTCGTCCAGGGCCGGACCCTCGAAAACATTCTGACGTTGGGCCCGCCGCTCGAGACCGAGCGCATCATGACGATCATTCGCCAGGTGGCTGAAGCGCTCGATTACGCACACCGCCAGAACGTGATCCATCGCGACTTGAAAAGCGATCTCTTTTCACTGGGCGTGGTCTTTTACATGATGCTGACAGCCCAGAAGCCCTTTCGAGGCGATACGGCCGCCGTGATGTTCAAGATTGTGTACGAGGACCCCGTCCCGCCCAGCCAGTTCAACTCCCGGTTGACTCGCGCCCATGACTACCTAGTCCTGCGCTGCCTGGCCAAAAACCGCGAGAAGCGCTACCCGAGCGCCAGGAAACTTCTCGATGATCTGGAAGACGTCCGCCAAGGGCGGCCGCCTCGCTCGGAGGCCCATTTCCCTGCTGCCGATCTCCACGCCGGAGAGCCGACTGTCATTAAGGGGCGGCCCATCGTGGCCCTTTCCGTGGAGCTCGCGTCGGCCTCCAGGAGGAAAATATTGCGGGTTGGGGCGGCGGTGGGTGCCGGGCTGGTATTCTTGAGTGTTTTGTTCGGGGGCTGGACGCTGCGCCATCGGAAGGCATCAAAAGGGCCTGCGACGCCGAGTGGAGTAAGCCCTCCGCCGATAGCTTTACAGGGGAGCCCTTCCCCCGCGGCTGTAACTCCCGGGGCTCAATCCAGCATGAAATCAGACTCCGCGAAGGCGGAGCCCACGAAAAAAAATAAGGCAGTTCTCGCGGCGACGGCGAAGCCTCAATCGGCGTCGCCCGCCGGGTCAGGCAGAGAACACAGGGCTTCTCCTGGAGAGCTTCGAAGTGTCGGTTCGACCACAACAGCGCCCCTTCGGGCGGCAAGTTCTCCGGCCACCCCAGCGCCCGCAGGAAGTGTTCCCTCCAGCCAAGAAAGGACCGTTGAGCTCATTTGCAGGCATGATCTCGAGGACGCCACGCTGATTGTTTCGAGCGGCCCCCAGGTCATTTCGCAATGGCCATTGAAAGGAAGGAAGAAAGGCGGGTTCCTGGGAATGAAGGCCACTCACACCGGAACGCTTTCCCGCTCGATGACGATCCCATTGGGTGTTCGCCAACTCTCGGTTCGGGTGGTGTCGAGAGGCGGTTCTTTCGATCTCAGCAAAGTGATTGCTCCTCCTCCGACGGGTTCGTCAGCGACGCTGAGGGTAACCGTCGCCGGAGAACGGCTCACCGTGGACTGGCAGGTCGCGCCCCGCCCGCGCTCGTAAATCCCCTCGGAATCAGCAGGCTTGGGCGCCCTCGCCGCTTGAACTCAGTCGGGCGTTCTTGGGGCAAGCCTATCGGGCGCACTGAGCGAGCCGACCGCGCGTCTCTTGGAATTTCCCCTGCTGCCAGTCCCGCCGTCTTGCCGAGGCCGCGCCTCGAGCGCGGGCCCACCAGGCCGCGCCATCACGCGGCCGGAAGCGTTAAGGCCGCCGCAAGCTTGAAACTGAGTTTGGTTTCAGGAGCAAGTACGATTTCCTTCTTCCCTGTCGCCGCGGCTGCACCGGTGCCCGCCCCGGCCCCGAGGGCCGCGCCGATCGCGGCTCCCTTCTTCCCGCCGGCGA
>QHZM01000274.1 GCA_003224665.1 Acidobacteriota bacterium | reverse complement strand
GGTAAGGCATAGGCAGGTACTGTAAGAGCGGCTGCCTGGAGCGTCGGTGTCCCAGATGTCGTTATCGAAAACAGGTCGAGAGTCGTGTTCGGGCTCGTCGAGAAATCTGCCGCCACGAGAAACTCAGCTGCCGTCGTCCCGTAGCTGACCGCTGGCTCGATCGCGAATGCCGACTGCCCCGCGGCCGTCTGCACGTTTTGGAAAGTAGTAATTTTGAGCGTCGAGCTTGCGGACAGAAGTTCTGGAAGGCCAATCACCTTGATCCAGGTGTCCGAGAACGAGCAAGCGTTGTTTGAGAGGCAAGCGGCGTTGAGCATGAACTGGCCCGTGGAAATATAGATCGCACTGGAGCTTAAGCCGAGCGTGGGGAAATCCGGAAAGGTATCGGCCGTGTTGGAGGGGTTTCGGCCTTTGAAATTGATAGCAAACTTGTACCATACCCCTCTCGGGTCGGATGTCTGCGACACTGCGACTAGGACATTGCCATTCGTGAAACTGGTTTCGTCCACCTCCGCTGCGGAGAGAATGAAGCGGTTGTCAGTCTGGTCGTAAATTATCCGAGGATCGTAGATGTCCCCCGTCACGCCGAGACTGCTGAAGAAAGAGCGGAGGTGCTGAAAGCTGCCTTGCAGGACGCCGGTCTTGTCATAAATGGCGAGAAGAGAGTTGACGGCGACGACCAGGTAAGTTGGCCCGGCGGCGATTTGCGAGTCGGGTGGGATGATGTTGGTGTCGGACTCGCTGGGGCCATTGAACACGACCGGACTTGTGCTCGAACCCTGAGGGGCCAGCAGCGATGTCCCGCGCGCAGTGCGATAGTAAGGGCTGCGGACTCGCGTTTCGGCGGCCCGGTTGGCGCGCTGCTTGGCTGCTTCATAGCCTGGATAGTGACCGATGAAGCGAATCTGCCTTTCCGGTTTCGTCGAAACTGCGGAAAGCGTAGCAACCCACGGCTCCGCCACCATGGGCACTGTTCGGGCCTGCGTGTGGCCTTCAATGCGAGTCAGGGGCGCGCCAGTTCGGGCGGCTGGCTCTTGGGCCCAGGGCACCGAGGGACAAAGCACAGCCCAGACGACCGAAGTCGCCCCCACTATCGTCCAAACGTTTCTCGGGAGACCATTTCGTCTCCAGTAGGAGTACATAGAATTTAACTCGCGAGGCGACAACTCGTGCCGTTCCAACTATTTAGGGCTACTCTCCTTCACACATTTTGCCAATTAATACCGTCAACAGAGAGGTGCAACGCATAGGCGAATCAAGTTGGAACGGCACTAGCAGCGCCATTATACACATCCAGGGCTGTATTTTGGGTGATGTCAGGCAAAAAGTGCGAGGACGTAGGTTAGGGCCGAGGACTCGCCGGAGGGGAACGTAATTTGTCTCTCGCCAATTGACGCTGTCCCTGCCAATAATCTCGTTCGGACTGAAATCATTGATCTTATCGGGACACGTTGCTATCTCGCCGGCCCATGCTTACTCTTCTTCTTTTTCTTTCCGCGTTAGTCGAACTTCGTCACGCCGCCGCGATTTTTGTTTATTTTTGACGGTTGCGGCGCGATAAGCCATTTCTTTTCAAACTCCCCTTTTCGCGAAAGCCCATGTAGTGTAGACCTACCCCCTTGCCCCTTCTCGTTCTGCCGTGGCAGCATCGGGTCGAATGTTTCTGCGCCCGAATTACCGGCCCAAAGACGGCAAGGAACATGCCTACTGGTCCCTGGTCGAAACTGTGCGGACGCCCAACGGTCCTCGTCAGCGCACGGTGTGTTATCTGGGCGAATTGAACCACTCGGCGCAAGCGCGCTGGCATAAAACGATCGCCGTCTTCAACGAGCAAGGCGAACGGCGGCAGTTGAAGCTGTTCCCGGCCGATGCCGAGGCGCCGGAGAACGACCCGCAAGTGGCGCGGGTGTTGGTCGATCGGGTTCGCTTCGATCGGGTGCGGCAGTTTGCGAACTGTTTTTTGGGTCTGGAGCTTTGGAAGCGGCTGGAGCTGGATCAATTCCTGGCCGCGCGGCTCGACCCAGAGGCAAAGGAAGTTCCCGGGTCGCGTGTGGGCGCGCTGTTGGCGATCAACCGCCTGTGCGCGCCGACCAGCGAGTTGGGGATCGAAGAACGCTGGTATCCCTCGACCGCCCTGGACGACCTGCTGGGTCTGCCGCCGGGAGTCATCAATAACAAGCGGCTCTACCGTTGCCTGGACCGTCTAAGGAGCTTATCTGCTGCGCACCAACCTCCAGGGCGAAACCTCGGAAGAACTTTGGAACAAATACATCCAACTCACCGAAGCGGAAGCTGCTTTTCGGGCTTTGAAGAGCGAGTTGTCGATCCGGCCGTTGTTTCATCAACTCGAACCTCGCGTGAAGGCGCACATCCTGGTGGCCTTCCTGGGCTATGCGCTCTGGGTCACGCTGAAGCATCTGCTGCGGCGCAAGAACTCGAACCTCTCCCCTGCCCAAGCGCTGGCGCTGTTTTCCACGCTCGAGAGCGCCGACATCGTTCTGCCCACCACCGAGGGCTGTGAGATCCGCCTGCGCCGCATCGCCACACCCAGTCCCGAACAACAGCAACTCCTCAGTCAGTTGGGGATTACCTTGCCCGACCATCTCAATCTCAACTTCGAATGTTGTGTAGACTCAGCGAAAGCCTAAACTGATTCCAAAAGACTTAGCGCCGCTCTATGCCTCCGCGTGACGAAGTTCGGCTAGGCGAGATTTGACTCCGCCACTACCGGCAAATCTTTGAAAAGTTCCATCGGGCTCGAACACCCGGCAACGAGTCATGGGGACGGGCATGGGCTTGGCCATTGCCGGTGAGATCGTGCGCGCCCACGGTGCCGATACGTCCCGCGGTCCTCTCGGTTGCTCCGATCGAAGGGAATCCCTGTTCTATTTCTGGGTGCTATGACTTAAGCCGAGGAGTTTGCCCGACTACCACTCGGTTCCCTCCTCCTGCTTTTGCTTGATAGAGTGCTTTGTCAGCTTCCTGTAGCAAGGCTTTTGGGCTCGTGCCATGATCCGGGAAGGCGCTAATCCCCAACGACAAGCTAAATGTGCCAAGCACTTGGTTGCCGTATCGAACGTTCAGGTGCTTGAATTCATTGCGTAATTCCTCTGCACGTTGCCGGGTGATATCCAACGGCGCTTTCGGCAAGACGAGCGCGAACTCATCTCCACCGTAACGGCACGCGAGGTCTTCGGACCGGGTGTGCTCTTGCAGGAGACTACCCACTGCGCGCAGCAAGGTGTCGCCCGCCTCGTGGCCGAAGCTGTCGTTGCAGGCTTTAAGGCGGTCGAGGTCGAGCATGATAAGCCCCACCGGGCGCTTGTCGTGCGCCGCCCGACGCAGCTCGCGCTCCAGCCTTTCGTCCAGGTAGCGTCGATTGAACAGGCCGGTTAATGGATCGCGAATCGCCTGCGAACGCAGGCTGTCCCGCAGCTTCTTCGCGACCTGAAGCTGCGCCGTCCGCTGGCGAAGTTCCGCCTCCGCGACCTTCCGGTCCGTGATCTCAAGAAGGACTCCGTCCACGTGGCGTACTGTTCCCAAGTCTCCCACTACGCCTTGGCCCCTGTCGAAGACCCAGCGAACGTGACCTTCCGCGTGGAGGACCCGATACTCGAGAGCGTAGGGAGTCCCTTTCCGGACAACCTCCCCGAGCGCCTCCGACAAGGCGCGTAAATCCTCGGGGTGAATGATGCTGGCATAGGTCCGCCGGCGCTCCATGAAATCGGAAGCTGGGTAGCCGGAGAGGTTTTCGATCGGATCGCTGAGAAACAGCATGTCCCATGGCGGCGCGGCCTCGCGGCGGTACATGGCACCCGGGAAGTTCGTGACCAGAGTCCGGAAACGAACTTCGCTCTCCCGGAGTTCCTCCGCCTTTTTATAGAGGTCAAGGAAGATCCGGACCTTGGCCTTCAGAACCTCGGGCATGAACGGCTTGAAAATGTAGTCGACGGCGCCTACGGAGTAACCCCGGGTGATCTGGCCGGGGCTCTCGTCGGCGGCGGTGATGAAAATGATCGGCGTATGCCGGGACCTTTGCCGTTTCCGGACGAGTTCCGCCGTCTCGAATCCGTCCATTTCGGGCATGCGGACATCGAGGAGGATCACCGCGAAATCCTGGTCGAACAGAAGCCTGAGGGCCTCCTGCCCGGATCCCGCCCTGACGAGACCCTGGCCGAGGTCCTTGAGGATGGCCTCGAGGGCGATAAGATTCTCCTCTCGGTCATCCACAAGAAGGATGCTCGCTTTT
>QHZM01000273.1 GCA_003224665.1 Acidobacteriota bacterium | reverse complement strand
CGATAGCGCTGTGGGTCAAACGGCCGCAGGGGGGCTGGGGCAGCGCCCGCGGTGAGTGTGGGGGGCGCCCCTTCGTGGCACCCTTGGACGGAGTCTCATGGAGGAGCGGCGGCGGATGGCGCCGGCCCTAGGTAAACTTCACCTGCACGTCCTCCCGGTCGGCGACCGCAACCTGGAAGAGCGCGTGGGGCTGGAGACCCATGAAGCCGGCGATGAAGTTGGCCGGCACCTGGGCGATGCGGATGTTGAAGAGGTTTACGTCCTCGTTGTACCCGCTGCGCTGCCCGGCGATATTGTTCTCAAGCTCGGTGATACGGCCCTGAAGCTGCATGAAATTGGCGTTGGCCTTCAGGTCGGGATACTTTTCGGCGACGGCGAAGAGCGTGCGCAGCGCGCCGGTCACCATGTTGTCCGCCTGGGCCTTTTCGGTAGGCGTCGTGGCCCGGCCGTAGGCGTTGCGGGCCTCGACGACCGCCTGCAAGGTCTTTTGCTCATACTGCATGTAGCCCTTGCACGTCTCGATGAGCTTGGGCAGCTCATCGTGCCGCTGCTTCAAGACGACGTCGATATTGGAAAAGGACTTGTCGATATCGTTCTTGAGCGTCACCAGGTTGTTATAGATCCCCACAAAATAAGAGATCACACCGATGACAACCACGACGATGAGCGCCAGGACCACCAACACGCTGATCATAACGGTCCTCCTTCTTAAGTCGAAGTTTGGCTGGCCGGCATCTTACCGGCTCCCGAAATTCCGCCCCTGCCGCCCGGAAGCGAGCCTCAAGCCAGCTTCACTTCCACGTCGCGGCGATCTTCCTCGGAAACCTTAAACAACTCCCGGGGCTGCATTCCGGCCAGGTGGGCCATCAGAACGTCCGGGAACTGTTGGATCCGGATGTTATAGGTGTTGACGTCGTCGTTGAAGAACTCGCGCCGGTCCGCGATTTTCTCTTCGAGTTCGGAGACGCGCTTTTGGAGCTGCATGAAGTTGTTGTTGGCCTTGAGGTCGGGATAGTTCTCCGCCACGGCGAAAAGCGTCTTGAGCGCGCCCGTCACCATGGCGTCCGCCTGGGCCTTTTGCGGGATCGAACCGGCCTTCAAAAAAGCCGTCCGGGCATCCGTGATGAGCTGGAAAGTTTTCTGCTCGTACTGCATGTACCCCTTGCAGGTCTCGATCAGTTTCGGCAATTCGTCGTGCCGCTGCTTGAGCAGTACGTCGATGTTGGCCCACGCCTTGTCCATGTCGTTTCGCAGCCGGACGAGGCTGTTATAGACCGTCACAAAATAGATAAAGAGCCCCACCACCACCAGGAAGATCACCAGGGCCAAGAGGACCACGCCGCCCGTCATCGTCACGCTCCTCGTCGTATTTTCACAGCCAACCCAGCTTCTTGAGCAAGTACCCCAGACACAGGATCGAGAGACCCGCGCCTCCGAAGATATGGAGCGCCGCCCGGTTCCGGAGGCGCGATTCAACTCCCCGCTCGCTTCGCCAGGAGATCAAGAACGTGGGCTCGTTCTGACCCTTCTGGAGCAAGTTGCGGTCATGCTCGTCCTTCGGAGCCGGGTTTTCGACGCAGCTTCCCGTCACGTCGTACCAGTGCTCCGGGAGGATGCAGCCCTCCGTCAACCGGTACCGGCCGGTGGCGCCACGGCCCAGGGTGAGGTTCCCGGAGAGGGCGAGCCGTCCGACCGACCCGAGGAACGACGCTGGGCCGCTGCCGGCGGCGCCTTCGACGTAGGCCAATAATTCGCCGTCTGACGCCGAGGTCCCGGCGGTGGGGGCGGAGGCTTCACGGTCGGAAAAAAGGTCCCCCAGGGCGCGCCCCCAGCGGACTCCCGAGCCCCGGCCAATTTCGCGCCGGGCAGTTTGCATCAAATCGTACTCGGCGCCGCGAGCGTCCACCAGCACTTTGCCGGTGGCGTCCTCGAGATAAAACTTCACGCCGCTTGCGTCCGTCTTGTAATGGGACCAGGACCCGCCACCCTTCGAATTGGACTGCCACCGCTCGATATCGACTCTATAGAATAAGCAGGGGGTCCGGGTCACCGGGCTCTCGACGAGTTCCTCGCCTTTCGCTTTGCCGTGGACTTGCACCAGCCCCATCGCGATGCTGCGGATCGGCTGCTCGGGCGTGTCAGCGAGCACGCGGTATTCGCGGTAAACCTTGAATCCTTTGAAGAAAAAGACGAGCCCCGCAATGAAGCCGATCAGGGCCATTGTGTCGAAGTTGGTGGAGACGATAAACATTCCTGTCACGAATCACGCAGCCCGAGCGTGATGGACGGTGGGCGGAAGGCCGGGCAGGGTAAACGGAGATTCCGCTTTTCGGAAGTGAGCCCGCTTTCGAAGCAAGCGCGGCGGCTGATGTTTAAAACCACGGGGTCAGTGAGGCCTGTTCTGCCGGCCGAAGGTCGGACGGCGTAAGACCGTCACGATGTTACCTTCGAGTCCGCCGAAACACAAGCGGGGCGATCATCCCGCTGTTCAAGCGAGGCGGGATTCAGTAAGATAAAAACCTCCCAGGTATCGGCGGTCCGCTTTCGCGCGCGTTGTGTGAGGAACGCTGGCCGCCGGTTACTGCCGCACGAGTTATGCAACCTTTTCGAGTCCTCGAGCACACGGCGGACGTCGGCTTCGAAGCTTTCGGCGCGACGCGGGAGGAAGTGTTTCGAAACGCGGCGCGGGCGCTCATGGACATCATCGTTGATTTGGGCGCCGTCCACCCTCGCGCCTCAGTCACGGTGCGGGTGGAGGGTCCCGACCCGGCGGGCCTTCTTGTAAATTGGCTGAGCGAAATCCTCTATTTGCAGGACGCCGAGGGTTGGCTGTTTTCCGACTTTGAAATCCTCAGCCTCGATGACCGGTCCGTTTCCGCGCTGGCTCGCGGGGAGAAATTCGACCGCGGGCACCACCAGCTTAAGCTGCTGGTCAAAGCGATCACTTATCACCAGCTCGCCCTCGAGAAGTCAGGCGACGGCTGGCGCGCGCAAGTCTATGTGGACATCTGACGCCAAGGGTCGCGCCGCGCCCGGCAGCCTCGAGTGCCGCCAGCCGCGGGTTGCCCGTCGCGGAGAAGAAAAGACCATGGAAGGCCGTTACACTAGGCTCCTGGTTTTATTTTTCTCCGCCGCGTTGTTTCTGCCGCCGCTCCGCAGCCTTTTCGCATTGGGAGGGCGCTACGAAGTCCGGGAAATCACGCCGCACGTCTTCGTGTGGATCCCGGAGGACATCCGCGACCAAGACGGCGACCCGGAGTTCAGCCGCGCGGGCACGGCAGGGTTCATCATCGCCCCGGAAGGAGTCGTGGTCGTGGACACGACCAACAACCCTTTCCACGCCCGCGAGCTGCTTTACGAGATCCGCCGGCGGACGGACGCCCCGGTGAAGTACGTCATCGACACGGACTCGGAATTCGACCACACACTCGGAAACGAAGTTTTCTGGGACCAGGAGGCCTCAATCATCTCGACGCCCGCCGTCCTGAGCGAATTGCGCCGGTACCTGCAGGACCTCCCGGCGCGCCTCGAAGGCGACTGGAAACTCCAGGCGCGCATGCGGGGCATCCATCCGACCTTGCCGAGCCAGACGATCGAGTCTGAATTGACGCTCCACCTCGCCGGCAACGAGATGAAGCTGCTCAGCTTCGCGGACCGCGATCTGCCGGCCAATGCCGCGGCCTATTTACCCCAGGCCAAAGTGCTGTTCCTCGGGGACCTCTTCGAGAACGGTTTTTTCCCTCGCGTTGGGTCGCGCAACGTCCGGCGCTGGATTGAAATTCTCCGCCAGTTTGAAAGCAGGGAAGTCGAAACTTACGTCCCTGGCCACGGAGCCCCCGGAGGAAAAAAAGAGCTTGCCGAGTTTCGTCAGTTCCTCGAGTGGCTGACAAGCGAAGTGGAGACGAGTATTCACCAGGGCAAGTCCCTCGACCAGGTCAAGACCGCCTTGCGGCCGCTTGAGAACTATCGCTGGCGCGCCCCGGAACTCGCTCCTTCAGCCGTCGAAGCCGTCTTCAGCCAACTCGCGGGAGCGCGGGGCGCCGCGCCCGCGCCTGCAAAGCCGGCAAATCAATAGAACGTCCCAGAAACCTGCGTGGGCCGGGCATCGTGTCCCCGGGATGGGCGACCAATCCGGAAGGTCAAGACGCGTTCCCATCCCGACCACGGAAGTTAATCCCTCCAGGGCCGATGGTACTGGGCGGGCAACGGCGTGGGAGAGTCGGTCGTCGCCGGATTAAAATCAAAAAGGCCGGGTTCTGTCCCGGCCTTTTGATCTTAGGTCTCGTGCCCGAGCGCTGTTCCTGTCGGCCCGTCCGCCATAGCCCTCGGGCACAGGCGGATCGTCGCCGCCGAGTCCAAAAGGTTCAAAAGCCAAGTCTTTTTCCG
>QHZM01000272.1 GCA_003224665.1 Acidobacteriota bacterium | reverse complement strand
CCGGGACGAAGCGCGTGGGCTCGGGCGGCGACTCCAAGCGCACCCGCGATCTGGTCGCCAAGCTCGAGAAGGAACAGGCCGACCAGGCTGAGATGCTGAAACAGCAAATCGCCACCAAGGCAGACCAACAGCAAGTTGGGGCGCTCACCCAAGACGTTTCCGCCACTCGCACGGACCTCGACAGCGCGAAGAAGAGCCTTGACTCCCTGCGCTCGGACATCGGCATGGCTCGAAGCGAGCTCGGGAACCTCATCGCCCGCAACCACGATGAACTAGACACGCTGCGCAAGCTGGGGGAGCGGGACTATTTCGAATTCACCCTGGACCGCAAGCACCCCCAACAGATTGCCGGCGTCGGGCTCGTGCTGAAAAAGACCAACGTTAAGCAGCACCGGTTCAATCTGGCCCTGCAAGCAGACGACATGGTGGTCGAGAAGAAAGATCGGACCATCAATGAGCCGGTCATCTTCTACGTCCATGGGGCGAAAAAGCCCTACGAGCTCGTCGTCAACAAGGTCCTGTCCGACCGGATCGTGGGCTACCTCAGCGCACCGAAGGGTGCCACCGAGGTAGCGGCCACGCGGACAGGAGGGTCTCAGTAAGGTAACCGAGATTTACCCGGGTCGGGGGCCGGTAGCACGTAAGGCGTCAGGGCCCCCCTCCTCCCTCCCTCATTCTTTCCCGCCAAGACTTCGCAGAGTAAGGTCGCTTCCCTGGTTGCCGGGGAAGTGTGCCTGGTTGGGGTGCCAGCTCGTCCGACTCATTTCTCGGAAATAACGCGTCCGTAGCTGCTCGAGCGGCTCAACCGCTCGAAGTGCGCGTAAGCAAGCCGCGCGATTTCCTTGATGGCCCGTTCGCCCTCTTCATTGCTCGCGAGGAAAGTGGTCATCACGCTCACCACGAAGGGGTGGCCTTCGGCCTCGATGATTCCGGCGTCGCACCGGACGGCGTCCAGCGCCCCGGGTTTATCCTCAACCGGCACGCCGGGAGGGAGGGCCTTGCTAAAAAGACTGTCTTTGGGCAGGCGGAGGATCGAGAAATAGTCCTGGGAATGAACGGAGTCGAGCACCTGCCCATTTCGGACTTTTTCGAGCAGCACAGCGAGTTCGCGCGGCGTCGAAACGTTTTCGTTACCACGGCGGGCAGCCTCGATGTCGATCATATGACGGCGCAGACGAGTTTCTTTCAGGCCCAGGCGGGCGACGCCTGCGTTGACGTTTTCCATGCCAACGCGGTCGATCAGGATGTTCGTCGCCGAATTGTCACTGAGGACCACCATAAAAACGGCGAGGTCGCGCAGAGTCATGGTTACGGTCCCGTCACCCAGCATGTAGAGGATGGGGTCTCCGGCCACCGTTTCGCTTCGGCGCACGGTGTGCTTCTCATCAAGTGAAAGCTTGCCCTCTTGCGCCTGGCGCGTCAGTTCGAGCAGAACGGCCAGCTTGATGGAACTCGCCGCGGGAAAGACCAGGTCAGCGTTGCGGTAGAAAGCTTCGCCGGTCGAAAAGTCTTTGATGGCGTAACCCACGACGCCGTCCAGGCGATCGGCCACGCGGTCGAGTTCGCCCTCGAGCTCGGAGTGGAGCGCGGCCTGGAGCGACGCGGGCGGCGCTTGCTGGGCACGCGCGCCCGAGGCGAGCAAAGCGAGGGTCACCCCCGCCCGTCCAACAACCAAGAAGGCTCTCCGCATGGCAGGACTCCTCAAGACACGCTGAAGGCTCTCCCCGCGCAACCACACGCCCGCGCGAAAATCTCGAGGCCAAGAGGGACGAGATAAGCCTTCCGGACTGGTTCGCGATTGTAAATCGAAGGGGCTGGCTTCGGTTGCCCAAAATGGGTCAGGAGCCGACGTACTTTGCGTAAACTCCGCGCGCCACGGCGGGGTCCTGCGTCCCTTTCACAATCGCCCGGCCATCCGGGAAGAGGGTCAACTCGAAAGAACCGAGCTTGCACTGGAGCAGGAAGCCATTGCCGCGGACAGTTCCAAAGCGTTCCAGGCGGTCCTTCAGTGTCGCCAAGTCGAGCGTCCTTGATTCGCGCTGACGGATTTGCACGGCGTCCCGACCGCAGAGCGTGGTTTGAACGGATCCGCCACCCGTGAGGTAAACGAATTCCTTCGCTCCGCACGCCCGGCACCGGGGATCGGTCTTCGGCGTCACGCGCTGGTAGCGGTTCTTCCAGATATCGTACGAGAGCAGCGAGCCGTGCAACTCGCTTTCGCGGCCGAGGAGGATCTTCAGGGTCTCGGTGACCTGGACAGCCGCCGCCCACGCCACAGCGGGGGCAATCACCCCGACCGTGTCACAGGTCTCGTGCGCCCCTTCGGGCGGCCGCGGATAAACGCAGGCCAGGCAAGGCGTCCGCCCCGGCAGGACCGTCATCGTCGTGGCGTAGCTGGCCACGACCGCGCCGTAGATCCAGGGAATGCCCAGCTTGAGGGAGACGTCGTTGAGGAGGTAGCGGCTTTCAAAATTGTCGGTCCCGTCGAGAATCACGTGGAAACTCCTGACCAATTCTTCCGCGTTGCGGCATTCAAGGTCGGCGACCACTCCTTCCACCTGGACGTCGGAATTGATCAACTTCAGCTTCCTTTCGGCGGCGACGGCTTTGGGGAGATTATCCGCGGCGTCGGCTTCGTCGAAGAGGATCTGGCGTTGCAGGTTGCTCGCTTCGACAAAGTCGCGGTCCACGATGCGAAGCCTCCCGATTCCCGCGCGCGCCAAGGCGTTCGCCTGGGCGGTCCCGAGGGCTCCGCAGCCCACGATAACCACTTTCGACTGCCGCAGTTTTTCCTGCCCAGCCGTTGCGATCGGCTCGAAGAGTATTTGGCGAGAGTATTTTTCTCCGCTCATCATGCCGCGCTCGACGCCGCCTTGTGGCGCCATCCGTCTTTATTATAGCCCTCTCTGCGCGGGGCCGGGGTCCGGGGGTCTGCCGCCCCGCCTCCTCAAATACTGCTGGACGAAGGCGCTTCCTCGGTGGATGATACGGCTCTCACCTGGGCCCCCCCGCGCGCTCCGCGTGACCCGACATGAGCGAGGACGTCCCTTTCGAATCCGGGCGCCGCTTGATGATTGAGCTGCAACTCCGGCGCCGGGGAATTCAAGACGAGCGCGTGTTGGAAGCGATGTTTCGGGTCCCGCGCCACGAGTTCGTGCCCTCCGCCTACGTGAACGCCGCCTACGAGGACCGGCCCCTGCCCATCGGCGAATCGGAGACCATCTCCCAGCCCTACATCGTCGCCGTGATGACGCAGGCCTCGCGGGTTGAGGCAGGCGATCGGGCGCTCGAGAACGGCGCCGGCGCCGGGTATCAAGCGGCGGTGCTGGCCTACCTCGGCGCAAAAGTCAACACGGTTGAGAGGAACACCAAGCTCGCGCAAGCGGCGCGCGAGCGGCTCAAGCGCCTGGGATATGAAAACGTGGAAGTGATCACCGGGGACGGCAGCGAAGGCTATGCTCCGGCGGCGCCTTATCAGGTGATCCTGGTGACGGCCGCCGCGCCACGCGTCCCCGAGACTTTACTTGACCAGCTCGCAGAGGCAGGGAGGCTGGTCATCCCCGTCGGCGACCTCCACCACCAGACCCTTTTTGTGATCACCAGGCGCGGGAATGAATTCTCGCAGGAAGCCCTCGACCCTTGCCAGTTCGTTCCGCTCATCGGCAAGCACGGCTGGCCCGAAAGCTGACGCGGCCTCGGGTTTCTCGTGGTTTCAGGCCCTGAAAAATTGTTTTCTGCACTGCGCAGCTTGAGTCATGCCGGGGTGTTGAGGCAAGCTTGCGCGCGAAGCCTGGCGCTCTTATAGTTGCCTCCGATGTCCCAGCCTTTTTTGAGCATCGTTATTCCCGCGTACAACGAGTCCGAGCGGATTGGCGCTACGCTCGAGGGGATTGATAAGTTCGTCCAGTCCAGGCCATTTTCGGTCGAACTCATCG
>QHZM01000271.1 GCA_003224665.1 Acidobacteriota bacterium | reverse complement strand
AGTGATTTCCATCGACCCGACTTTCAGGCCGTTGACCCGGGCGCTGCCGGTCCCCTCCACACCTGGGGTGAGCTGAAAGAGCAAGCTGATATCCCGCGCGCTCAAGGGCAACTGACGGATACGCTCGAAGTCTTTGACGCCGGCGACCTCTATGCTTTGGGAGCTGACGATCGGCGCGGCACCGGTCACCTCGACGACAGTTTGAACGTCGCCCAGCGCGAGCACGGCGTCCACAACCACCGTCTGACCTGTGGGGAGTTGCAGGGTCCCCTCCCATTTCTTGAAGCCTTTCTTCTCCACCGCCAGCCTGTAGGGCCCGCGCGGAAGGGCGCCCAAATAATAAACCCCGACTTCATTCGCCTGCGTCTTGGTTGACACGTTGGTCTCGGTATTGGTGATCGTGACCTCGGCCCCGGGAACTGGGGCCTGAGTGGTGTCCCGCAATGTTCCCGTGACCGTCCCGGCGCCGGTTTGTGCAAATGCCTCCGAGGGTGACAAGCTTAGAACCCCTGACCCGAGCACCACGCCCAATGCCGCTACCAACCGAGCCTGTCGTGATTTCATAGCTTCCTCTCTCCGATCCTAATCCCGACGCAATCGTTCCGCTGCCCTCCAGCACTTCGTATCGTTATGCTGTCGCCTTATGTCGAAGCTACCCACCTTACATCACTGTTCAAACACTTTGTCAAGGTGAAAAACCGCGCTGGATTAATTGGTATCTCTTGTTTCGAATCTGTGAGCTTGCCCTCGATTCGAAACAGCGTCACCAACCCTCACCTCGCTCCCGGCGAGCCGCATCTCCGGCTTGAGTCGGTGGGCCACACCCCAGGCCCCTGAGCCCATCCAATACTTCTCGGGAGTTCCTTCGGTATTTTTCAGGGATGCGAAGAGGAGTCAGTCGGCTTCCCGCGCCGGAATTCTTCCTGGGCTTGTTGGTGCCGGCCCTTGGCTTCATAGGCCTGGCCCAGGCGGTAATGGGCAACCGGCATGTCCGGAGCGAGTTTCACTGCCCTTTCCAGCACGACGACGGCATCGTCAACGCGATGCTGATAGAGATAGATCTCACCCAGCGCCGTGTACGCCTCAGCGTAATCCGGGTTGATTCGAATGGTCTGTTGGAAGGCAGCGGCGGCTTCTTCCACGCGCTTCGCCTTCAGGTATGCGGCTCCCAGGCCGAAAGCCGCCGAGAAATTCGCCGGTTCGAGTTCCAGCGCCCTCTTGAAATTTTCCGAGGCGGCTTCGATGTTAGAACTCTGCGCGTAAATTACGCCCAGGTAGTAATGTGGCGCAGCGAACCGGGGTTTCAGTACAAGGATCTTGCTGAACAGTTGGATTGCCGGCTGGTAGTCTTTCATTTGAAAGTAGTCAATGGCCGTTAAGAGAAGGATGGGCATGGAATCCGGCTCAACTTTTTCCGCCTCGCGCAGTTTGCGGAGAGATTCCTCATAGCGACCGTGCGTCCCGTCTTCCATCGCCTCCCAGAACAGCTCGTAAACTTGGAGGCGGTCCTTAGGGTCAGGGAGCTCCTTGCCGGCAGCATCGGCGAAGGTCCCAGTCGAGGTCGCCACGTAGCCCAGGGACCGGAGCCGCTCGAGGAAGGCCGGGTCGGTCAGCCCATTTTCGCTTGGAGCGGCACCCGAGGCGGGCGTATAGCGGTGCAGAATGGTGATAAGCCTCTCGCGCATCATGTGGGCATCGGCTTGGCGTGTGCCGAACAGGTTTTTCGTCTCGTGGGGATCTGTCGTGGTGTCGTAAAGTTCTGGCCGCGGCGCGTCAATGTACTTCAGGCCCCTCCACTGCAACCCGCGTAACTGGCTCCAGCTAAAGTGCAGCAGAGGCAGGAAAGTTTCCGAATAAAGATTTGAAGGGCCGGAAGCGGGACGACCCAGAATTTCACTCAGCAAGCTATGTCCCTGCACGGAGGCTGGTATCGGAATGCGCAGCGCCTGAAGGACGGTCGGCATGACGTCCACCAAGGAAGCCTCATCTCGAACGACGCGGGGTGTGGCGGCAGGAACCTTGAGGAGTAGGGGCACGTGCAAGGTCGAATTGTAAATGAAGAACCCATGTTTATTCTCGCCGTGCTCGTCCAAGCCTTCGCCGTGGTCCCCTGCCAGAACGACCAACGAATCTTCGAAGCTCCCTGTCTCCTTCAAAAACGACACCAGACGGCCCAACTGTGCGTCAGCGAAGGCTATTTCCCCGTCGTAGGGGTGGCCCCGATATCGGCTCGCGTAGGGTTCCGGCGGAGAGTACGGGTAGTGGGCATCATAAAGGTGTACCCACAAGAATAACGGGCGGCGTGGGGTTCTCTTCAGCCAGCTCAGCGCTTCGTTGATTACCACGTCGCCCCGCCGTTTTATCCTGTCAGCCTTCGATTCGTCCAGATGGCTGAAATCGAAGTGGTCGAAGTAGGTTTCAAAGCCCTGATTCAAGCCATAGGTGGAGTCAAGCACGGGAGCGCCGATGAAGGCACCCGTGGCATAGCCGTTCTGGCGCAAGACTTCCGCCAGGGTCACCGCACTCGAGGGAACCTTGTTAACGGCAAAGTCGTGTACGCCCGTGGCCATGGGAAAGGTGCCGGTAAAGAGGGAGGTGTGCGCGGGCAGAGTAAGCGGTACGGGAGTATAGGCGTGGCTGAACCGCGCGGACGAGCGAGCCAGGGCATCCATGTTGGCTGTCTGGATCTCCCGGTAGCCAAAACAGCCCAGGTGGTCGGCCCTAAGCGTGTCAATCGTAATGACGATGACGTTGGGCCTGGTCCCAGCTGCAAAGATTTTTGCGCCGTTCACAACCCAGACTATGAACAGGAAGGTGGCCAAAGTAAGCGTGAGCTCGGCACAACGTAACCTGGCACGCACACTCATACTCTCCTGGCAGCTCGTGCACGCGATGAGTCTGTGAGAAGAAGTGTTCACTCAGGTTCTCCGGGGTCTAAATCCCGGCCGCTGCCAGGATCTCGCCGACCAGCCAAGGCTCTGCAAACGGGGGATTGGGGGGTGCGATCCCAACTCAATCCGCCGTCAGGACAAAGGAAATTTCCTGTTCACGAGGTCGGATCTCCCCTTCCCCCTCCCGTACCAACCTCAGCCGGAGAGGCACCGAGAGGACGCCGACTGCGTGCTCGAGGGATTTCTCCGGTCCATTCGCGTAAGGGTTGTGAGGGTAAACGGGCCACACCAATCGGGCCGTGGGGTCGATGCTCAAAGTCCAACCATGGTGGCGGATCCAGCCGCCCAAGGCCTCAGGCGGCAACTCAATGCGTTCGATTCCCAGGACGATTTTCCTGCCCGCGGCCGTCTCCAGCACCTCGCCCGCCTTCAGGCAAAGCTGCAGATTGAGCCGGGCTTCCTCCGCAGGACTGTCCTTGCCGGTGATCACGAACCGGAAGGTCGCCTCTCGGTCGGAAGGTTGCGGCACGTAAAGATCGGTGAAGAACGTGTTGTAACTGAGTGAAAGCCGATCTCTCTCATCGCCCATCTGGAGGCGGCTACTCATGGGCATAGGGTTGACCTGCCCGATGAATTTCTCCGTGAAGGTTGCGAGCTCCGGTTGGCGTTTGGAATTGGCGCCTGTGATGATCAGCCCGAGCTCTTTGTGGAAGATGCTCAAATGCCCCTGCCGATCGTGGTAGAACTGACTCGTGACCGCCTGCGTGCTGATCAAGCCTGAAAGACAGACCACCCATGGCCCGCGCTTGCGAATGCCCGCAGGCACTTTGAGTCGGCGGCTGTAGCGGGGAAAATCCTGTGGAATCGGGGCCGCCGGGCCCTGGTGGTAGTAGACCGCGTTTTGCGCTATCCGCCCCAGATCCTCATATCCCACCTGGCCTTCGTGGAAAAATTCCGTCAAGAAGCTAGAGTAACGACGCCCGTCAGGAAAATGAGAGAACCCGAAATGGCCTTTCGAAGCCGACTCGTCGTTCCCGCCGGGTGGCGAATTCTTGTCAGGCCAGGTCGGAATGCCGGATTGCCCCCAACCCGCGACCAAGGTGTAGCGATTTCGGTCGTCAATCAATTCGACGGGCCAACCGTCCGGATAAGTGAAGAATTCGTGAAAATCCAGCCCTCGCCGCAGTGCGTCTAGCGCCGCTCGATCGTGAGAGTACTCGTAGTAGAGTGCCACACTGGCGAATGTGTTGTAATCATACCCGGGAGTGGGGAGCGACTTCTCATGCTCACCCCAGTAGCCGTCGGGAGACTGCTCCAATGCGGCGAAGCGATGCATGACACGGCCACCCACATCCTCCCATCCCCGGTTGCCGAATACTCGTCCGGCGAGATAAACCGTCGAGGCCCACAGCGCAAAGTGATTCGGGGAAGTGCCGATGAAAGGCGACTGGT
Source organism: Acidobacteriota bacterium (assembly GCA_003224665.1). GTDB lineage: Bacteria > Acidobacteriota > Terriglobia > UBA7540 > UBA7540 > QHZM01. The sequence continues at coordinate 275 of QHZM01000271.1, read as the reverse complement.
ATCCTGGAAAGTCCAACCGTTGGGCACAATCGGCGGCAAGAGGTTCGATACTCTTTTCCAGCTCTACCCGCCAGCGCTTGCGGCGCTTTGCTCCGAGAATCTGCTCCAGCACCCGGTAGGCTTCGAGCCACATGTAAGTATCCCGGTCGCTGCTCCCTCGATCCAGGAACTTGCCGCGCTCGCTCTCTGAGGCTAGAACATCGCCGACTTTGAAAGCCAATGAAAGCACTTTGTGGTCTTTGTAGCGACCATTCGAACCGTCGGCTTTGGCGTAT
>QHZM01000270.1 GCA_003224665.1 Acidobacteriota bacterium | reverse complement strand
GTTTCCTAGGTCCGCTAGGATCCATAGTTTGTTTGGCAGTGTGGGCAGTCGCGATGTGGCGAGCCGAATCCGCCCCGGCGACTGGACGGAGAATTGGCGGCTCTGAAGGCGAAGCGTTGGAAGAACTAATTGACCAGGTTACGCGGTTCGATAACCTGCTTTCGAGACTCTGGCGGAGGTGATGGCCCCGCGCGGTTACGTAGTCATTGCACTACTCATCGTCCTTCTACTCGTCCTGCTCGTCCGCGAAGTCAAGTCTGACGAGGCAAGCGGCCTAGTGAGGGAGAAGCAAGATATTGAATTGTGGTGGGACGATAAATTTCTGAATTTATCGGAACGCATTTTCGATTCTATGGATTACCGCTGGTTGCGAGAGGAGATCGGTTTCCCAGACCTTGCGCGTTCGCTTGCCCGGTTCCGCAAGAAACTGGCGCTCCGATGGCTTCGAGCCTTCCGTAGGTCCCTTGGGGAGACGCTCCTTGTCCCCAGGCATTTTCGCCCCGGAGGCGGCGCTAGTCACTTTTTCCGACGTTGGCGCTTGCTCTTGCTTACGCTGCGGCTTCACATAATTCTGGGCTATGCCACCCTCGTGGTGTACCTCTTCGGACCCCATCATTTGACGACTCTCGCCTTCAGCTGGATGAGATTTATCCCCGAGTCTGGCTCGTACAAAAGACGGACTGGCAAGATTCACTTGGGACATTCACGATAAAAACCAGCCGCGAAAAAGCTTGGCGACCGAGTTTTCTTAGAAGCGGAAAATCAAATCCGCGGCTGTCCCTCGGCTGGCCTGACGGTTGTCGGAAAACCTGACTTGATCGCAGTGGCAAGCGCAGGCCCGACGATCTACGATGTGAAAAAAGGACGACAGAGGGCCTCGAACGAAGTCCACGTGATGCTCTATATGCACTTATTTCCCTTGGCTGTCCGCCCCTATGCGAGAACAAAGCCCGTTAGTTGTGTGGCGTACAACGACTCTCCCGTTGAGATTCCCGCAGAGGCGATTGATAACGGGTTCGTGAAGAACTTCGAATATTTCCTCGGCGTCGTAGGCTCACCGAACCGCGCAGCCACTCAGGGACATTGAGTTGGCGGCGACAGGCGAATTGACGTGCGCGCTACCCCAACTCAAGGTAGACTCTTTTGGAGGTGTGCCGTATCTGATGGACTAGATTCCCCATCGAATTTGAGGGGCGCATGTTAATCGGAAAATCACTCGACATTCGATCCTCGGAAATCACGCCGAAGAGCTCTTATATGAAGCGTCGCAAGTTTATCGCGGGCGCATCCGCCGCCACCGCCGGGCTGATCGTCGGTCGCGGGCTGTTGGAGCTTGTTCATCCGGGCGAGAGAGTGCACGCGCAAACGAAGTTGAGCGGCGTCATCAAAAGCTCGCTCAGCACTGACGAGAGCCAAACGCCTTATAAAGATGTGACCCATTACAACAACTTCTACGAGTTCGGCACGGCCAAAGAAGAACCTGCAGAGAAGGCTAAGAATTTCAAAACCTCGCCTTGGACAGTGTCCGTCGGAGGCGCGGTGAAGAAACCCCTAAAATATGACTTGGATGCCCTGATGAAGCTCGCTCCTCTGGAAGAGCGCATCTACCGGCATCGGTGTGTGGAAGCTTGGTCGATCGTAGTGCCCTGGATCGGATTTCCACTGAACGCTCTCATCAAGCAGGTTGAGCCGACGTCGAATGCAAAGTTCGTCGCCTTCCAATCCTTTTATGATCCCCACGAGATGCCCACGGCGCGCTACGCGGGCATCGCGTTCCCCTACGTCGAAGGGCTCCGACTGGATGAGGCGATCCACCCGCTGGCCATCCTCTGTTTTGGCATGTATGGTGAGACGCTACCCAATCAGGATGGGGCGCCCGTCCGACTCGTCGTCCCCTGGAAATACGGATTCAAGAGCATTAAATCCATTGTGAAGATCAGCTTCGTCGAAAAGCAGCCACCCACCACCTGGAATCTCGCTGCACCGAATGAGTATTGGTTTTATTCGAACGTCAACCCCGCCGTCGACCATCCGCGTTGGAGCCAGGCCAAAGAGCGCCGTCTTGGGGAGTTCTTCCGACGACCCACCCTCCTGTTCAACGGTTACGGAGGCCAGGTGGCCCAGCTCTACGCCGGAATGGATCTGCGTAAAGATTTCTGAAACAATCACCGTTTCGCATGAAATCTTTGCTTGCCAGCAAGTGGACAAAGATTCTTGTGTTCCTTCTGTGTCTGCTGCCAATCTCGCGTCTGGCCTGGCGAGCGCTGCACGAAAACTTGGGCGCCAATCCGATCGAATTCATCACCCATGAAACTGGCGACTGGACGCTGATCTTTTTGGTGCTGACACTGAGCATTACACCGGCGCGCAAGCTGTTGCGACAGCCGCAACTGATTCGCTTTCGCAGGATGCTCGGTCTCTTTGCCTTCTTCTATGTCTGCCTGCACTTCTCGACCTGGATCGGTCTGGACAAATTCTTTGACTTCCCCGAGATGATCAAGGATGTTCGCAAGCGCCCGTTTATCACCGCCGGTTTTACGGGGTTGGTGCTGTTGATTCCGCTGGCCGTGACCTCAACCGCGGGATGGATCCGTCGCCTGGGCGGGAAACGCTGGCAGATGCTCCATCGCCTCATCTATTTCAGCGCCCTCGCCGGGGTGGTGCATTACTACTGGCTGGTGAAGTCGGATATCCGCAAGCCCGTGAGATATGGCGCCATCGTAATTCTGTTGTTAGCCTATCGCGCTGGGGTCTGGCTCCACGCAAAGCGAAGCCGCGCTGCCGGGCGCACCCTGGCGACGGAAGCGGTCACGAACACAGAAAGCGCGTAGCAGGGCGGCGCGCCCCCCTGCCCTAATTCCCTCCTCCTGGCCTCGCTCCAACGATTTCCTTCTTCAAACCGGTGATGGCGTCTTAATTGGCTCCTCTATGTGGATCAAAAGTTGACTTCTCGTGGCTTGTCGGATTACACTTTTCGCATGCGGGGGCAGTTGCTCAACCTTGCCAAGTTCCTTATCGTGGCCTTCGCTCTGTCGATCTTCATGCCGCTCCTTCTTTGTGGGGGAGGTTCGTTCACGAAGGCCGAAGCGTCCAATTGCTGCCGCGCATTGCAATTCGAATGTCAGCAGAAAGACGGTGCCGGAGCTTGCGGCAAGCACCAGACTATCACTCCCGTACATCTAGCGGTAACTTCGGCTTCCGAGCTTGCACCACCTCAGCCACTTACCCTGATTGGTCTGGCGCCGGTCCTCTCCAGCGGCGACCTTCTGAGAGGTCAGGTGGGGCATCACCTCTTTAACTTGTTCCCAAGACATTTTCCCCCAGAAGCCATCCTGTCCCTGCTAAAAACTCGTCCGCGTTGAATCTGCGGTAGTTAGCGGATTTACGCAGACAGGCACGAGGAGGCGGGGACGTTCCAGGTCGCAAGCATTAACGGTTAATTCTCGAGCTGCATATAATTTTTGCGGACGACAGGGCCGGTGGATAAGTCACTTATTCTGCGAGCGGATCAGATTATGGCGACGCACACGTGGCGTTTCACAAGTCTAAGCGCAAACTATTGCAATTTTCCTATTGTTCCCAGCATCAAAATGCTGGTCCGGTGAGCCATCAATAAATGTTTCCGGCCATGCCAAAGGAGTCCCATTCCCCGGCTGGCTTCCGACCAAGATCCATCATTTTTTTGCAAGAAGTGTAGATCCCACCAGGGTTCAACACCTATGAGAGGCGAGAGCCATCAGATGCAGGTACACACGAGGCACCAGACGCAAGTACCCCACGAACCGTCCCGTAACTGGTGAGCTGTAGAAAGAGCATTACCCCGGGCAGTCCCATACGCCGGCCTGAAGCATGGGTTTTCATCAGGAGCACGGATTACGTTCCGCTCGCTGCCGACGGAACGCTTTTAACAGATTGTTGCTGGCCGGCCGGGGGAGGAGAATTGACTCTCTCCTCCCTCAACCAGTCGCACAGCTCTTGCGGGGGTGGATTACCTGGGCGACCGCCAGAATGATCTCACCACACGAGTCGCAAGCCGAATTGCATTCGGCGCATCGGTCCGATGACACCGAATCCAGATCCGGCTCCTGCGAGATCCGTAATTCTGCCCGCCGAGTCGCTGTCCACCGCATTATTGGGTAGACCCAGGTTGGTGCGGTTAAAGGAGTTAAAGTTTTCCCAACGGAACTGGAGTGTGGTGTCCTCACGATTGAGAGGCGTCTTGAAGTTGAACTCTTTCCATAGAGCCCAGTCCGCTGACGATAAACCTGGCCCCCTGATGATGCTCCGCGAGGCGTTACCCCACCGGCAGCAGGGGAACGTGGTGTCAAAGGCTGCGGGGTTATACCAGCGGTCGCGAGTTTGCCCGCCAGGAACATTCTTCCAGTCAACACCAGGAACGCGATCCGGCCGC
>QHZM01000269.1 GCA_003224665.1 Acidobacteriota bacterium | reverse complement strand
AGCGACGACACAAAAATGCTGAAGTTCATGTCCCAGCCCAGGACGGACTTCATCACCAGGGCCATCGCGAACATGTTGATCCCGGACATCAGCACGGTCATGAAGGCGAACGATAAGGCGCTGAGCGCGCGCGTCGCTTCGCCGTAACGGAGCTGCAGGTAGCCCGGCACGGAGTGGGTCTTCGAGATGTAGTAGAACGGCATCATGACGAGGCCGAGGAAGATCATCGCCGGGATGGCGCCGATCCAGTACCAGTGCGCGGCCAGGATGCCGTACTGGTACGCCGAGCCCGCCCACCCCATGAGCTCGAGCGCTCCGAGGTTCGCGGATAGAAACGCCAGGCCCGCCACCCAGGCCGTCATCTTGCGTCCCGCCAGGAAAAAGTCCTCGCCGCTTTTGGTGTAGCGCTTCAGGTAAAAACCGATTCCGAGGACCATGGCGAAGTAAATGATGATGATGGCCAGGTCCGGCAGGTGGAGAGAAATCATCCGGCCCGCCGCCCCGCCGGCGTCAGGACCTACGAGCAACGCGAGTGCGGCCGTGCCGACGTGTGAAGGGAAAGTCATGGCGAAACCTCTGTAAGAGTGCGGAGGTGTGAATCCGGCTCAAACACGCGCTCGAGTCCCGGCCCTCCGTCTGGTCTTCATGAGCTGCCTTCCTGAATGCCCGACGCGTTTCGGTCAAGCATTTTTCTTCTGACCGTAAGTCGTATGATAGCGCTCATACCACTTGCGCACCTCTTCGGGCGGCAGGGGTTTCGGCTGCCCGAGCTGCAAGGCCAGGTGGACGGTCTTCGCGACGTCTTCCAGCATGACGGCGGCTTTGAGCGCGTCGCGCGGCGTCGCTCCGAAAGCAAACGCGCCATGATGGGCGAGGAGCACGGCGGGGGAATTCCCCATGTACTTCAGGACGGCCGCGCCGATATGGTCGCCCAAGTAGACCACGTACGGCGCACAGGGAATTTCTTCGCCGAATTCATCCGCGATGGCCGTCAAGTAGGCCGGGACGGACCGGTCGCGCAGCGCCAAGCTGGTGGCGAAGTTCGAATGCGTGTGAACGATACCGCCGATGTCGTTCCGGTGCTTGTAAATGTGCAAATGGTGCGGCAGGTCAACCGAAGGTTTCCATCTGCCCTTGACTTTTCGGCCGTCGAGGTCGGTCGCCACCAGGTCCGAGGGGCGAAGCTTTTCGTAGTCCATGCCGCTCGGCTTGATGAGCACCAGCCCGCGCTTGCGGTCGATGCCGCTCGCGTTGCCGCTGTGCATCGTCACCAAGCCGGCGCGGAAAATTCCCAGATTCGCTTCCCAAACTTCGCGCCGGAGCTCCTCGAAGGACGGCATAAGGGTTAAGTCGCGAAAGCGGTCGGGCCGGCCCGGTCGCTCGGGTCGAGTCGTCGGGCCTGAACGCCCGGGTCAAACGCCGGTCAAAGGACAAGCCTACGACGCCACCTGCTCGCGCTTCAAAGCTTTCAAGCGCTTCATCACGTCGTTCGACCCTCGACCGAAATAGTCGTGCAGCGATTGGTACTCCCTGAACAGCCGCGAATAGATTTCGTGGTTTTCGGGGTGCGGCCGAAAAGTCAGCTTTTGCACGCGCGCCATGCGCTCCGCGGCCTCGAAGATCGAATCATACCCTCCGCCCGAGCGGCCTGCCGCCACCGCGCCGTGCAACGCGGAACCGAGCGCTGAACAAGTCTGGAGCTGCGTCGCAAGCTTGATCTCGCGGCCGGTCACGTCGGCGTAGATTTGCATCAGGAGCTTGTTTTTTTCGGGGAGTCCCCCGCAGGCGACCAGGTTTTTAACTTCGATGTCGCGAGTCTCGAAGGCCTGGATGATCTGCCGGGTGCCGAAGGCGGTGGCCTCGATCAGCGCGCGATATATTTCCTCGGCGCGCGTGGCCAGCGTCATCCCGAGCATCATCCCCGTCAAGTCCACGTCCACCAGCACGGACCGGTTTCCGTTCCACCAGTCGAGCGCCACCAGTCCGGATTCCCCGGGCTGGAGCGCCGCGGCGCGCGATTCGAGCACGCCTTCAAAGCGCGCTTTCCGCCGGCGCGCCTCGCGGTGGACGTACTCGGGAACACCGTGCTCGAAAAACCAGGCGAAGATATCGCCCACGGCGGACTGGCCGGCCTCGTATCCCCAAAGGCCCGGGACGATGCCATCCTCGACCGTCCCGCACATCCCCTCGACCATCTGCCGCTCGGTGCCCAGGACCATGTGGCAGATCGAAGTGCCCATGATCATGACGAGCGAGCCGGGCCCGGTCACGGTGGTCGCGGGTACCGCTACGTGCGCGTCCACGTTCCCGATGGAGACCGGCGTCCCTTCCTTGAGCCCTGTCTTTCGCGCCCAGCGGGCGGTCAAGCCGCCGGCGCGCGCGCCGAGCGGATAATAAGTGGTGGCGAGCTTCTCCTCCACCACGTTCTCAAGGCGAGGGTGCAAGGCACGGAAGAAGTCCCGCGAGGGAAACCCTTTGCCCTTAATCCACATGGCCTTGTAGCCGGCCGTACAGGTGTTGCGCTTCTCTTCGCCCGTGAGCTGCCAGACGATCCAGTCGGCGCTTTCCAGGAACTTGTCGGTGGCGTCGTAGATCTCCGGCGCCTCATCGAGGATTTGAAAGAGCTTTGAGAAGAACCACTCGGAGGAATACTTCCCGCCGTACACACGAAGGAATTCCTCGTCCCGCTCCCGGCCGATTTCGTTGATGCGGTTGGCTTCCGGCTGGGCCGCATGATGTTTCCATAGCTTCACCCAGGCATGGGGTTGCTTGCGGTGCTCGGGCAGGAAGCAGAGCGGCGTGCCGTCGGCCTTGGTGGGGAGAGGGGTTGAGGCCGTAAAGTCAGTCCCGACGCCCGCAACGGCGTCCGGTCTTACGCCCGCGGCCTTGAGCGCGCGCGGGATGCCCTTCTCGACCACCAGCAGGTAATCGCGAGGGTTCTGAAGCGCCCAGTCGGGTTCCAGGCGCGGCCCACCCGGAATCTTCTCGTCAATGACGCCGTCCGGGTAGGGAATAACGGCGGCGCCGGCCTCCTCTCCATTGCGCACGCGGACTACCACGACGCGTCCGGACTCCGTGCCGTAGTCGATTCCGATAGCGAACTTCTCCTTGTCCATTTTGGAAGGGCTAACCGTAAGGGAATCACTCCCCACTGTCAAGCGGCACGTCGCGCGGCCGTCGCGGCAATTGACCGCGTGACATGAGTGGTGTACAAGTGCACCTCACTCAGCGGTCCAGGCGGAGGCCCAGGGTGGAGCTCTACAAGAACGTCTTTCAGATCCAGTCTCTCTTTGGCGGCCGCAACCTTTTTCAATACCTCTTCGCCGGGGCGAACTTCGTGCTCGTGGATACCGGCATCGCAACGACGCCCGAGGAGACCATCCTGCCTTACCTCGACCGCCTCAAGATCAGTCCCGAGCGGCTCACGCTGGTTGTCGTCACACATCCGGACCTCGATCACCAGGGGGGCAACGACGCCATGAAGCGCGCCGCGCCGCGCGCCTGCCTCGCCTGCGGCCTGGCCGACCGCGCCTTGGTGGAAGACCCGCGCGCCCTTTTCGACCGGCGGTACAACTTTCTCAAAGAAGACCACGGCGTGGGCTTTGACCCCGACCCGCGGCCCGAGGCGGGCAAGCCTCGCAAGGTGGACCTCTGCTTTGCCGGCGGCGAGAGCATCCGGGTCGCCGACGACTGGGAACTTGAAGTGCTCCACGTCCCGGGCCACTCGCGCGGGCACCTGGCACTGTACGACCGGAAGAACAAGGCAGCGTTCGTCAGCGACGCCATCCACGGGCGCGGCTGTCCGAAAGCGGCAGGCGGCTTGGCAATCCCCGTCACTTACTATTACGTTGACGTGTATCTTTCGACCCTCCGTTACTTTGAGGGCCTGGCGATTGACGCACTTTACTCGGGACACTGGCCGATCATGCGCGGGGAGGAAGTGCGCGACTTCATCGCCGAGTCGCGCCAGACGGTGGAGCTGCTCGACCGCGTCATCCAGGCCAGTCTGGAGAAGAATCCCCAAGGCCTGACGCTGAAGGAGTTGATTGATGCCGTCGCGGACGCGGTGGGAGACTGGCCGGCGGATTCGCGGTCACTGGCGATGTTTCCGGTCAAGGGCCACCTTGACCGTTTGGTCTCGCTAGGCGGAGCGCAGGCATTGACTTCGTTTTCGACCCTGGCATTGAATTTAATCCTTTAGCAGGAGCGTATCTGATGACTGACAAAACGATATCCCGGCGCGAGTTCCTGGAGCGGTCGGTGGGAGGCGCAATGGTCACCGGCGTGGCGGCGGCGCCGCTCAACTTGGTTGCCCGCCCGGAGGCAAAGGTCACGGTGGGGATCATCGGGGCCGGGATAAGGGGACTCGAGGTGATGCAGTCCGTCTTGCGCGCGGGAGGGAACGTGGCCGTGGTCTGCGACCTCTATGACGGCCACCTGCGGCGCGCGCAGGAAATCCAGGCGAACACTCCCACCACTCGCGATTACCGCAAGGTCCTGGAGCGATCGGACATTGAAGCGGTCGTCGTTGCCACGTCCGACCACTGGCACGCTCCCGTCGCGATCGAGGCCATGCGAGCCGGCAAAGACGTCTATTGCGAAAAGCCGATGGCGCACACTATCCCCGAGGCGCTTGAAATGGTCAAAGTTTCCCGCGAGACGGGCCGGCTGGTCCAGGTAGGCAGCCAGAGCCTGAGCATGCAGTCCACGCACAAAGGAAAGGAGTGGCTGGAGAGCGGCCAGATCGGGAATGTTTATATGGTGCAGTGCTCGATTTACCGTCCCGACCCGGTCGGCGCCTGGAAGTATCCTGTGCCGCCGGACGCCTCGCCCCAGACCATCGACTGGGAGCGCTACCTCGGCAACGCGCCCAAGCGCCCGTTCGACGCCGCGCGCTTTTTCCAGTTCAGGAACTGGTGGGACTACGGGACGGGGATCGCCGGCGACGAGTACGTCCACCTGCTGTCACGCGTCCACTTCCTGATGAACGTCCAGTTCCCTAAGAGCGCCGCGTCTTACGGAGGCATCTATAAATGGACCGGAGACCGCGAAGTCCCCGACATCCACAACACGCTTTACGATTATGGAAAATTCCAGGTGGTGGTCATGGCCAATCTGGTGTCGAACTTTGAAGGCGGAGAAATCGTCCGGTTCATGGGGGACAAGGGGACTCTGGTGCTGACGGAAGAGTCCGCCAACTTGCTCCCCTACGACCTCGGATGGAGTTACGGCTACCCGCTCGAAAGTTGGCCGCGCGACACGAAGGAGCCATTCGTCGCCGCGCATAAGAACGACCCTCTGGCCGACGTCGGCACCTACTACCGGCAGCCGAAGCGGAAGGGTGAAGTGTTCAGGCAGACGGCGGAGGGCACCGAAGACCATCTGCTCAATTTCTTCCGCGCGATCAAGGCTCGCCAACAGCCCATCGAAAACGTGGACTTCGGCTGCGGCACGGCGGTCGCCTGCCACATGGCCAACATTTCCTACCGCGAGAAGAAGCAGGTCTTCTGGGACGCGGAAAAGCTTGAGCTCCGGTCCGAGGCTTGAGCAGCGCGCTTTGCGACGGGCGCTGCCGCCGAGGCACGCTACCGGTTGTATTTTGGAGTGATCCCCCGCAGGCGTTTCCAGGGGGCGTCGCAGCGGGCGAGTGTCGCCTCGTCCAATCGGCCGCCTTCGCAGGCCTTCAGGTTCTCTTCGAGTTGCTCAGGGCGTGAAGCGCCAAGAATGATCGAGTCCACCTGCGGCTGGGTCAAGAGCCATTGGAGCGCCAACTCCACGAGCGTCCTGCCGCACTCGCGCGCGACGGTCTTGAGCTCCTCGACAGCGTCGAAGTAGTCCCGGTGCCAGTAACGGTCCTGGTACATCGGGTTCCCGTCGAACCGCGATCCGGGGAGCGGCCCGCGTTCGCGCGAATGCTTGCCGGTCAGAAGGCCGCCGGCGAGAGGGTTATAGGGGACGACGGCGACGCCGAACCGCTTGCAGTACGGCAGGTATTCCTCCTCGATGCCGCGGGCGAGAAGGTTGTACATCGGTTGAGAGACGTAAGGCGGCTTGTATCCGTTCTTCTCCGAAATCCAGTGGATTTGGCACACCTGCCACGCGGCATAGTTCGAGACTGCCGGGTAGCGGACTTTTCCCGCGCGCACAAGCCTTTCCATCGTGGCGAGCGTCTCTTCGATGGGGACTGCGTGGTCCGGCTGGTGGAGATAATAGACGTCCACGTAATCGGTCTTGAGCCTGCGGAGGCTTGACGCGAGCGCTTTCTCGACCGCGGCGGCCGATAGCCCGGTTTCTTCAGGCGCGTTTTCCATCTTGCTGCGGACTTTTGTGGCCAGGACCACTTTCTTCCGGCGGCCGGCGAGCGCATTCCCGAGGATTTCTTCCGCCTTGCCCTGGTTATAAATGTTGGCCGTGTCAAAGAAATTGATTCCGGCATCCAGGCACCGGTCAACCATGCGGCGAGCCGTCGCCTCGTCGGTCTGGGACCCGAAGGTCATGGTGCCGAAGGACATCCGTGAGACTTCGAGGTCCGTGTGGCCGAGCTTTCGGTATTCCATCTCTTCCTCGCGCGCGGGCCGCTTCCCCTGCGGGGCCCCCTTCAGTAAAAACGTAGCCTAGGTGCCTGTCGGCCGCGAGCGCGGCTGACCCCGGAAAAGCGGGCAGGGGCAGGTCGCGACCGCCGGCGCCCGGCCGGGTCTTCCGCCACAGCATCCATTCCGCTATGCTTGACATCCATACAGATGGGCTCGGATGACCGACGCGCTGATCAAACTCGCGCAGGACCTCGAGTGGCTAGGCTGCGAACTCGAGTATTACGGCCACAAGCACGCGATGGAGGGCTTCCCCGGTGCCGGGCCGACGTGGGACTCGTTTCTTGAAAAGCAGGAAGGCGTCCTCATGACCGCCGAGAAAGTGGAACGCGAGCTCAAGGACTCCGTCCGCTACAACCCCTCCTTGCTGGTTGGTATTGATTACCCTCTCAAGGCGGCGATTGAATTCGTTGCCGTCCTCCTGACCGCCGTCGAGGACATCAAGGAGACAGCCCTTAACGCCGTGCAAGATCTTCCTTCCAAGGTCCGGGACTTCAGCCGAACGGTGCAGGACCAGTTCGGGACTGATGGCCGCAAGAGAAATTGAAGCGGTGACCGGGGGCTCCGGAAAATCACGTCGCCCCGGCTCAGGCGGCGCCGGCCTCCGCAGGCTTGAGCACCCCCTTGACGATCTTCCCGCACGCCATTTCGTCGAAGCAATCCTTCCACTGCTCGAGCGGCGCCGTCCGCCCCACCAGGAGCAGCGGGTCGAACCTCCCTGCGGCAAGCAGCGCGATCACTTTTTCCCAGATCAGGAAATTGTGACTGAAACTCCCCTGAATGCGCGCCGCTTTTTGCACGAGCGCATCGAGGGAAAACCCGAGGGGCTGGGGACCCCAGCCGACTTTGGTGATTTGTCCCCCCGGGCGGACTGCGGCGAGGGCTGCCTCGAGCGTCGAGGAGACACCCGTCGCGTCAATCACAACGTCCACTCCCAGGCCGTCGCCCACCGAGTGGACCACTTCCGGAAGTTCAGTTTCTCCGTAGACGATGGTCTGGTCAGCGCCCACACTCCGGCCGACCGCCAAACGTCGCTCGTCTTTCTTGAGCCCCGCGACGCCCAGCCAGCCCGCCCCCGAGATTTTAGCCATCGCCAGGCACAGCAGGCCGATGGGTCCGGGGCCGAGGACCAGGACGGAGTCTCCCGGGCGGATACTCGTCTTGACGCACGTCGCGTTGTAGGCGACGCAGCACGGTTCTGTGAGCGCAGCCCTTTCGAAGGAGACCGAATCGGGAAGGTGGTGCAGGCAGCGGGCGGGGACTTTAACGTATTCCGCCATCCCGCCGTCCAGCCCGTAACCGAACCCCAGCCGTTCGGGGCAAAGGTTGTATTCGCCCGTCCGGCAATAGATGCACCGGCCGCAGATGCGCGCCGCGGTCTCGGACGTGACGCGGTCGCCCTCGTGGAATCCCGCCACCGATTTCCCCACGCGTGCGACGACGCCGCAAAACTCGTGGCCCAATATCACGGGCACGCGGACGTTCCAGCTATGGGTGTTGTGGTACTGGTGGACTTCACTGCCGCAGATTCCCACGGCGCGCGTCACGAGCAGCACATCGTCGTCCGCCAGGTCCGCCGGCGGGGAGACCTCGCGCAGTTCCACGGCGCCCTCCCGGCGCGCGTAATGCACGACTGCCGCCATGGTCCTATCCGCCATCGCTTGGTACCTCTCCTCCTGCTAAAGATTAGGCGAGCTGTTCACCGACCTCAGGGGGCATTGTGCCAAACTCGGACCGAAGCAGGAAGTTTTTTTCTTTTCGCCCGAAGCAATGGTTCAGTGACCTTCGGGGTGCTCACAGCCGGGGAATTCGGGTTGGAAGGGGTTGGTCTCGTATTTGAGTTCCTTGAGCGTCCCGATCTCGGAGCTGTAGTAAGCCCAGACGATGGACTGCTTGACCAGGCTGAACAGCTTGACGCCGTAACTGATCCGGGCGTCGTTGCTCGGGCGGGTGAGGAGTCTCAGCATTTCGTTTTGTTGCGCGGGTCCGAGGGTGACGAAGGGAGTCCCAAAGTTCGACAAGCAGTAGCCGTCGAGCCAGCCGAGAGCCCCGAGGTACTCCTTCTGTTTTTCGGGGGCTTCGACGCTGAGCAGGAGGTCAATGAACCGGTTCGCGTACGCGGCCTTGGCGCCGGGCGTGTCAGTCTCAGGGATGATGAGGTCGGAGAGAACGATCACGGTCTTATTCTGGTGCTCGTCAAAAAATTTCG
>QHZM01000268.1 GCA_003224665.1 Acidobacteriota bacterium | reverse complement strand
CCGCAAAGTGCGAGATGGAGTCCCGGACCGAACGGCTGACGGCGATCACAAAGGTGCTGTGCCGGGTCGCCCAGACTGCTTGGCGACGCACTCGCGGATATTGGTCCATCCAGGGCAGCCAGGGCGCATGCTCGGTGATGATGACCGGCACGCTGTATTTCCGTCCCAGCCGCGCCGCCACCCAGCCGTCAGGATAGCTGAAGTGGGCGTGGATCAACTGAAAAGGAAAGTCGCGGCGGATACGGTCAACCAGCCGGCGAACAGCGAGGTAATAGGTCAGCGACTCGAAGTTGTAAAGCGAGTAGCCCGGACCCACGAAAATCCGGGGATGAAAGACCTCGACCCCATCAACCCAGCGAGTCGTCTCAACCTTCCGGAATCGAGAGTACTGGGGGAAGCACGGCAGCGGCGGAAAATATGGAACCGGCGCGATCACTTTCGGTTCCCAAGTCTCGAGACAGCACCGCACCAATCGTTCCACCCAGAGCCCCAGCCGGGGCATCTCGGAACTCGGGTAGTTCCTCGACAGGCACAGGACGCGCAATCGGCTGCGGCGCGGACCGGCCGGCCGCTGCGAATCTGGTGCCGATCCCGCTCGCACACCTAATTCTTCCTGGATTTCAAAATCCATCCCGCACCAATCCATTCGGGTCTCGGCCAGTGGCCTTCCTCGAGTTTCTTCGTCAGCCAGAGCGCGCCTGAGGGCCAGATTTCGTCCAGCGGTGACAGGAAAACATTGTAATAGTAGCCCACCGTCTGGAGTACTTGGGCACCCTCGTCGGTCATGAGCTCGCGAGCCGCGCGCTCCGTGAAGAGTCCGCGCTGTCTGGGGTCGAACGCCGGCCGAGGTTTGGCCCTCCGTTTCCGCCCCCAAAACTCCTGCCAGCGGAAGACGAGGGGATAGAACACGTATTTCTTCCACGCGGCGTAGGGACTGCAAAGGTTCGCGAAGCTTACAATCAAGGTGCCCCCCGGCTTCAATACTCTCATCATTTCTCGAAGGGCTAGACGCCTGTCTCTCAATCCATCGATCACTCCCATACAGAGAACAGCATCAAAAAAAGCATCACCGAAGTGCAGTCCCAGGGCATCGCCGAGCGAGAAGTGAGTCCGGCCGGTCCCACCGAACCGGTCCGTGCACATTTCGATCATCTTCCGGGACTGATCCACGCCCCAGAACTCGCACCCCCGGCTGAGAATGGCCTCGACCATAATCCCGGGACCACACCCCACATCGAGGACCTTGCCGCCTGGCTGGTCAAACATTTTCAAGACTTTTTGCTGACGCACACGGAGAGCATATCCCCCGGGGCTTTCCTCAGTGTACTTGCCAAAGTACACTTCAGCCGCTTCGTCGAAAAACCGGAAGGCCGAATCGTCAGCCGGAAAAGGAATCATGGAGTCCAGCTCGCTCCCCGTTGATGGGCCGTTTCTCCTCTAGTCGAGGCACTGCCAAGCTCCACACGATCCAGAATCGAGACTAAAGTTCTCCGCTCGGCACTCAACGTGGTTCACCTTAAATGAAGTTAGGTCGGTCCTGAGTTTCATGCAGTATCTATCTCGCGCTCACGCGTGCATCCTCTTCGACGATGCGCGCGAACAGCTCGACGAAAGCATCTTTCGTAAAGGGTCTAAACTGTGGCGAATGGAGATAGTCTCTTGCGTTCTCCTTGTAGGTCAGGACGTCCTTGTCCGTCAGCGACTTCAGATAACTCTTGAGTTCGCCGTAATCCGCATAAGCGCGCATATCAACAAAACACTCCTTCGGGACGTAAGTCTCGATGTCCGGAGCGCCCCAATAAACCGGCACTGTGCCCGCGAAGAAACAATCGAATATTTTTTCCGTAACCCAGCCCTTGAGGATTGAATTCTCGAAACACAATGCAAACTTATACTTCCCGAGAATCTCGGGCTTTGAATGGGCAAACCCGCGATAGGCTCGCCGCGCGGCCTCGAGGAGCGGGTCCGGACGGATGCGTTGCCAATAACCGAGAAGCTTCCGGTGCAGCCGGCGGAGAGTGCTCGGCACGGGAATCTTGCCCACTCGGATTGAAGGACCATCCCAGCCGACTCCGTAGAGATCGATTTCACCCGTGCGGCTGAAGTATTCCACGGCCCGCATTCTTTCCGTGTAAAGCTCTTGCCAGTACAGCCGGGGCAACTTGTTGCCATTGATCATCACCAGAAACCTGCGGTCCGCGCGACGCCAAATTTCCTCGTGCACCGATTCGTACGACTGAGGCCAGCGAAAAGGCTCGCAGCGAAGACGGCCGCCGACAAAGCGCTCCAGCGACGGGCTGTCGCTCCACGAAAAGATGCGTTTGAAATAATGCTGAGCCCGGTTCAACGCGCGGTACATCGAGGGCTCCACAATCGGACATTCCATTGCGAAAAAGGCGCTCAAAACCACGTCCGTCCGCCTGGAGAGCTTTCGATAATTCGCAGGATTCCCGATCGACACGTAGAGATTGCGAGTCCCCTCCGCGTGCGCGGGTAGAAAATCAGCCGTATGGACCGGAATGTTCTTGGCATTGAAGAACTTCCAGAGGTAAGCGTACGGGGCCAGGATATGGTCCCCCGCGTGGCTCGCCCCATTGGAGTCAAAAAATCGGTCCCGCAGGAACGACGCTGAAGGTGGATCGATATAAAGCGCAATGCGCGGGCCTAGGTTCATCGGGCGCTTTCCCTCGCCGGCTCGGGGACCACGGATTCAACCGCCCTGCTCGAACTCCACTGGCCCAGCCAGTTTTTGAGAAAGAAAAGGTTATGTTCGAGCAGCGCTGAACCGCCGGTCTCTGGAGACGAGGCCCGGGCCGTTTTCTCCAACAAGCCCGCATCCAACAATTCTTCCAGGGGGCCTCGACGATCATCCGAGGCGAACATGGACTGCAAGTCACCGTCGATCCATCTTTTCAAAGGCAAGGCAAAACCCATCTTCTTCCGGTACAGGATGGAGGGGGGCAGCCAGGGCGCCAGGGCGGATTTGAGGAGTTTCTTCGGTTGTTTCCAGTCAGCAAGTTGGGTAAACGGTATCTTCCCCGCCATGTCCATGATGTCACGATGCAAGTAGACAGGGCGAACCTCCAAAGAGACGGCCATGCTGGCCCGATCGACTTTGACGAGAATGTCGCCGGCCAAGGTCAGTTTCAAATCAAGATAGCGCATCGTATTCACCAGACCCATTTTCTGCGGCGGCACTTTCGACATCAGATGCAGGACGGTATCGGCCGGCGAATAGTGTTTGAGGGCCTCAGCCAGCGCTCCGCGCGCAGCAGCTCGGAGATCACCCATCGAGAACGCTGTCGTCAGCATGTCCACGAACATCCGGGAGGCGTCTGTCCGGTGTGGCTCGAGCCTCTTTCGAAACTCGCTTTCTTTCGGTAATAGGGAGCCCGCGCCTATCGCAGTCAGCTGAAGTAACGGTCGGGGAATAAACCGTTCCACGTCCTGCCGGAGGGACAGGCGGCCATATTTGGAATAACCCGCGAACAACTCATCCCCGCCGTCGCCGGAGAGGGCGACCGTGATCACCTTGCGGGCCTCGCGGCAGACGTAGAATGTGGGGAAGTAGGAGTAATCGTTGAAAGGTTCATCGTAGTGCCACAAGAGTCGCTGGAAAACGGAAGTCAAATCTTCGGGAACGACGAGTCTTTCAGTATGGTCCGTCCGATAGAGACGCGATACTTCACTCGCCCATGGGCGCTCGTCATAGTCCGCCTCGTTGAATCCCACGGTGAAGGTTTTCACGGAGCAGCCCGCTTTACTGAGAGCCGCCGTTACCGAGGAGGAGTCCACTCCTCCACTCAGGAACGTGCCCACGGGAACGTCCGCGAAAGCCATCTCTTTGCTGGCTGCCTGGAGCGCTTCCCGGATGCGCGGCCTCCAGTCCCGGACCGAGTAATCCGGGTCGAATTCCATGTCCCAGTAGGCGACCGGGGATTTGGCCTGGGGCCTCTCCCCCGTACTCGTGTCAATCACCAGGGAGTATCCAGGAGGAAGTTTGAAACAATTCTCCCAGATGCATTTGGGGTCCGCGACGAAACCGAAGGAAAGATAATCGATGAGAGCAGGATAATGAATTTCTCTGGGAAAGCCGGGCCAGGCCAGAAGGGCTTTAACTTCCGAGGCAAAAATAAAACTTCCTCGAACCCAGGCATAATAGAAAGGCTTCTCGCCGGCCCGGTCCCGGGCACAGAACAAGCGCCGCTCCGCGTTGTCCCAGAGGGCAAACGCGAACATCCCACGCAGCCGCTCCAGGCAACGTTCACCCCAACGGCGATAAGCTTCAACCAGGACTTCGGTGTCGGACCGCGTGTACAACCGGGCGCCTCGCGCCATCAATTCATCCCGCAGCTCTTGGAAATTGTAGATCTCGCCGTTGAACGTGATCACAAAACGGCCGTCGCCGGAGACGAGAGGCTGGTTGGCTTCCGGGGTGAGGTCGAGTATGGCCAGGCGCCGATGTCCCAGGCACACCCGAGTGTCATCGGAGAGCCAGAGACCGGCGTGGTCCGGCCCCCGGTGCGCCAGGCGGTCTCGCATCTGAGCAACGACTTTCGGTTCAACAGGTCCGGACGACACAGCGCCCACGATACCACACATCAGCGCCGCCCACCTTCGTCATTGGATCTCAAGGTTTGAAATTCATCCGCCCGGCGCCGGGTTTCATGCCTGTGCCCGCAGCGTCGCGGCGATTTGCAGGAACTTTCATGCGCCCCGCGAGGCGCCCTTTGGATATTTTTCCGCATGCCAGCGCCTGTAGAACAATTTTGCGGCGAAAGGGATTCTCGGCAAATGTACGAGTACCTGCAGGATCAGAAACAATACGAAGAGTCGCCAGCGCTCGATCCTGGAGGATGCTAAGATTCGACCCGGGTGCAGGTGGCGCAAATTCTCTCGCGCTTCCCCGCGCCGGTCCAGAATGTAAGAATTTACCGCCAACATCAAATGGTCCTCGGCCCTGTGAGCTTCGTGGGCGGCCAGGGCCTCGCGGCTCACCAGGTCTCGCGCCCCGTTTTGAAGGTAGAGGTCCATGATCCGGAAGTAGCGCTCCGGGACGGTGCGCAGACGCTGGTAGCGGGACGAGGAGCTGTCATGAAAGTGGCGGTAGCGGACCAGGTATTCCTCGAGAATTCCCACCGGATACTTTCGAGCGATCCTCAACCACATCTCCATGTCCGAGGAGTTCCGGAACTCTTCGTCGCGGTAAACCCCGACATCCCGATAGACGGAGGCTCGCACCATAGCGGTAGGACAACGCAGGAACCTATTTTTATATTTCAGCAGCGCGTCCAGGAGCACAGGAAAGCTCAACGCGCGCCCGCCCCGCACCTCCGGCGGAAGCTCCAGGCGCCCGCACTCGTGCCCGAGCGGGTCGATAAAGATGTCCTTGCAGAAGACGACGCCGACCTCGGGGTGATCCAGGAGGAACCGGACCTCACGCTCGACGACCGTGGGCAAATAAACGTCGTCGGCGTGATACACCGCGACCAACTCGCCGCGAGCAACGGCGATGCCATCATTCGAGTTTCCGTAAATGCCACGGTTCTCCCTTTGGCGGCGATAGCGCACGTTATTGCCGTAGGAAGCTACAATACGCGGCGTACCGTCCGTCGACGCGTCGTCCATTACCAGCACTTCAGTTCGAGGGTAGGTCTGCCCCAGAATCGAGTCCAGACTCTCGCGCAGGTACCGCTCCCCATTGAAAACGGGAACGATAATGGACACTAAGGGCTCTGCGTTGAGGTTCACAGGCATGATGACAAAACAAGCTGCAAATCGGCGGCCAATTGGGCTCGATCGGTGTGGCCCGTAGATTTTTTAGGGCTAACCTATCTTTATAAATCTAATGGCTTTAATCAACAATCGAACATTCGGCATCGAGTGTTGTGCGTGGTCCCGCTCGTCTGCAGGACGCGGTCTTGTGAGGTTGGGGCGGTAACTGCCGTTTGCCGACCTAGTTTTGGGAAGAGTTTTGGAACAAATGGGTAAAGTTATTCCTACGACCGGACCGGCCAATTTTATTTTATTCTCCAGGCTGGAGATGTTTCGGCAGGCTCGCGGTGTGGATTGGTAACATGGTTGCTCGTAACTTCAGTGGGCGCATGGG
>QHZM01000267.1 GCA_003224665.1 Acidobacteriota bacterium | reverse complement strand
CGAAATTTCCTCTAATTCCAAATCGATGATTGGACGAAGAAAAATCTGGCGGGCAGGAGGCCGGCAGTCCAGCGCCTAATGGCGGCCGGTGGAGATTTTTACCTTCTTGGCCTCCTCCTTTTGTTTGACCGCTTTCAGGGCCATGGCTCGAAGGACGTCAGGGACGTTCCTGTTCAGTGTTAGCGACTTCTGGTCGCGTTCATTCAGTCGGTTGATCATGGGTACGGTCACGTCAATGGGGGCGCGGGGATTATTCACGAGCGCGCGGACCACCTGGTAGCTTTTCATGAATCTGCGGTTCGTCGCGACCAGCCGAAGGACTTCTTCGGTCACGTTTTTCATGGACGCGATATTCTCGATTTCCTGATCAGAGAGTTTGGGGGATTCCAGGACGGCGCGCGCCACCATCCTATTCGGATCGCGGATGAGGATCAGGCGCTCCTCCTGGCTCCCCACGAGAGCGAGTTTGATCTTTTCGGGGGCGGCCAAGTGGCTGATTTTTTGAAGGAGCGTTTCGCGCTGCTCATCCTTGGGCTCTACTGGCTGGGCTGGAGTTCCGGGAGCCGTGGGAGGAGGGGGCGCGGCGGCCGTTTCGCCTCCGGGCCTGATCCGCAAACTCTTGACCCAGGTGCGGAGGTCCTCGGGGAGCTGGGGGTTCTTGAGGAGAGCGTCCTGGATTTCTTTGCGGCCCGGCGCGAGGTACGTCGCGCCGAAATCCAGAAGGGTGGAGGGGAGCGTAGGACTTGAAAAGACTTGCTGGAGCTCCTTGACATTCCATGCCCCGAGAGTATCGAACGCCTTGTTGCGGATTTCCTGGATTGGGTCTGCGCAGAGAAGAGCGAGGATTTCGATTTTTTCATCGAGCGGCACGGGCAGATTGCCTTCAGCGCCTTTGCGCCGGATAATCTCTGGTGCGGTCCCGTTGCGCAGGGTGTCAGCCAGTCGTCCAGGAATGGATTGTACCTCAGGGAGCAGGATTGCTCAGATCGTCGTGAGTCAGGTGGACTTTTTTATAGACGTTGCGTCCGCCCAAGGGCTTGAGCGTCTCGCCGTTGAGCGTGAGGATAATGCCTTCGGCATTGCCCGTAATCACGTCAAAAGATTCCTTGGCCTTCAGGGTCTTGACCTCGTCGGGGTTCAGGATGCGCTGGAAGCTCGTCTTGCCATCAGCCGCGATGGCGACCCAGGACCGCTCAGTGGCCGCGACTTGCAGGGTCAGTTCGCTTTGCCCCTTTGCCCTGGCGGCAACCGCCGAGGCCGCGGCACCGGAGGCGTTCGGCGACGCCCCGTTGTCGCGGGGCCTCTGAGCCCCGACTGGAGTTGCTTCGGGGCCTGTTGGCTGTGTTGAAGGGGAACCCTGGACTGGGGCAGCTCCCTGATTGGGTTGTGACTGCGCGGGGGAAGGGGCCGCAGAAAGCTGGTCGGGGCCTGCTGCTTTCTGTTGCTGCCCCTCGGCGACGCGGCGCGAGTAACGGTAGAGGGGATAGCTTCCGCCCAGCATGGCGGCAGCCAAAAGCAACGCCAGGACAGCGGCTCGCGAACCCTCTCGCTGCGGCAGCGGCTTGGCGGCGCTCAAGCGACTAAAGTCTATGTCGCCCTTGGGTTGCGCCGTGACCTGGTATTCAGCCAGGAGGGGTTCCTCGTCCATCCCCAAGTACTTGGCATAAGCGCGGATGAAGCTGCGTGTGAAAATACCCCCCGGGAGAACGTTGAAGTCCTCTCTTTCCAGGGCCTGCAGGAAACGGAGACTGATCTTTGTGGCGGTGGAAATCTCCTCCAGGGTAACGCCCCTCATCTCCCGTTCGCGCCGCAGGTTTTCGCCGAAAGAGGCCATCGGAAAGCTCTCCGAGCCATGTCAAGGACGGTTTCTATGAAATCATATTTCCCGCCTCCGAGTGTGTCAATTGGATTTGGAGGAGCTGGCGCCGGGAGCTATCGACGTGTCGCTCTTTCCCATCCGGTCAACGGCGGATTTGAGCGGGAAATCCAAAAAGAGGTTGAAATGGGCACGCCGATGGTTAAAATGGGGCTAACCTTGTCGGGGAGCCCGGCTTAAGGAAATCTATGGATCCAAAAGAGGAGATCGCAGAACTTAAGCGCCAAGTCGAGCGCCTCTCCCTTTTTCACGAAGTCGGCAAAGCCCTCGCTTCCACGCTCGATCTGCAAAAGATCCTCCAGACCATCATGGAGAAGATCAGCGACTTGTTGCAACCGGACAACTGGTCCCTCCTCATGCTCGACGAAGCAACCCAGGAACTGTATTTCGAAATTGCCATCGGGAGCGGCGCCGACAAGCTGAAGGACGTGCGGCTGAAGCTGGGAGAGGGCATTGCCGGCTGGGTGGCCCAGCAAGGTGAGCCGGTTTTGATTGAAGACGTGCGCAATGACCCTCGCTTCACGCCCAAGATTGACGAGCTCACCCAGACGGACACGCAATCAGTGGTCTGTGTCCCCGTCAAGGGCCGGGAAAAAATCCTGGGCGTGATTGAACTTGTTAACTTTGTGGGGAAGGGCAGTTTTCGGAAGGACGATATCCCCATATTGAAAAACCTGGCGGACTACGCGGCGATCGCCCTCGAGAACGCGCGTTACGTCCAGCGGATCCACGAGCTGACGATTACGGACGATTGCACTTCTCTCTATAACGCCCGCCATCTGAACTTCGTGCTCGATGCTGAAATCTACCGGTCCACCCGCTACGGGTATGAGTTTTCCGTGATCTTCATCGATCTCGATTACTTCAAGCAGGTGAACGACACCTACGGCCACCTCGTCGGCTCGAGACTGCTCGGGATGATTGGCGACGTTATCAAGAGCCACCTCCGCATGATCGACTACGCCTTCCGTTACGGAGGCGACGAGTTCGTGGTCCTTCTCCCCCAGACTTCGAAGTGGAACACGCTGGCGGTAGTGAAGCGCATCAAGGACCTGATGAATTCGAAGGTTTACTTCGCCGAAGAAGGGCTGAACATCCGCATTACCGCCAGCTTCGGAATAGCCTCCTTCCCCATCGACGGCCGCACTCGCAAGGAGATCCTGCGCAGGGCCGACGAGGCCATGTACCTCGTCAAGAACACCACCCGCAACAACATTGCTCTTGCCGGCGAAGGCATACGGGCTTAGCCTTCTCCCCTTGCTTGCGCCTTCCTGCGGAAACGTGCTAGCTTCTTCCCCGCTCATTTCTTCAGGACATGGGATCCCGCTTGAGGCCGAACGCAGCCACTATCTCCGAGACCCGCGCCGGCGGCGGGGCATCCGCCCGCTCGACCCCCATCGTTGAATCCATCGAGGCGGAACTCATTGTGCGCTTGATCGCTGAGTGAGTATGGATCGAGACCTCGAGTCCATCCAGGAAGTCCGCCGGCTCCTCGAGAAGGCCGCCGAGGCCCAGAAAATCCTCGAAGGATTTTCCCAAGAACGGATTGATGCGGTCGTCGCGTCCATGGCGGAAGCCGCCCGCCAAAACGCCGAGCCCCTGGCCCGACTCGCGGTGGAAGAGACCACTTACGGCGTCGTCGCGGACAAGGTGGAGAAGAACCTTTTCAGCGCGCGCGACGTTTATAACGGCATCAAGGACTTGAAGACCGTCGGCGTCATCCGCGAGGATGCGGAAAACGGCGTGGTGGAAATCGCGGTGCCGGCGGGCGTCGTCGCGGCGATCATCCCGTGCACGAATCCGACTTCGACCGCCATTTTCAAGGCGTTGATTGCCCTCAAAGGTCGCAACGCAATCGTCATGAGTCCCCACCCGAGCGCCGTGCGCTGCATCCGTGAAAGCGCTCGGGTCTTGTCGGAGGCGGCGGTCAAAGCGGGCGCCCCGGAAGGTTCGATCGCCTGCCTTTCGACAGTCACGCCGGAGGCCACCGAAGAGCTGATGCGGCACCGGTTGACGGCCATCATCCTCGCCACCGGCGGCGCGGGGCTGGTGCGGGCGGCGTACAGCTCCGGAAAGCCCGCCCTCGGTGTGGGGCCCGGCAACGCCCCTGCTTACGAGACCGAGCGGCAAGGAGGATTCTTCCTGACAGCCCAGCAGGCGGAGGCCGTTGCCCGCGCGCTCATCCTTCCCAATTTTCGCGTGAATGCCGGGCTCGTTGGCCATTCCGCGCAACAGATTGCCGAAGCCGCGGGCTTTTCGGTCCCGGCCGACCGGCGCGCGTTGATTGCTCCGCTCGAAGGCATTGGAAGGCAGTATCCGCTCTCCGCGGAAAAGTTGTCACCCGTGCTGTCGTTCTATGTCGTGCGGGACAGCCGCGAAGCGTTGGACGTTTGCCGGCGGTTTCTGGAATTCGGCGGGATGGGCCACACGATGTCCATCCATGCGACAGACGAGAGCGTGATCCGCGAGTTTGCGCTCAAGCTGCCGGCGTTCAGGATGGTGGTGAATACTCCCGCTTCTCACGGCTCCGTCGGCCACACGACCAGGCTTTTCCCCTCGATGTCGCTCGGCTGCGGCACGCCGGGCGGCAACATTACTTCGGACAACATCTCGCCAATGCATCTCCTCAACGTCAAGCGGCTGGCTTATGAGCGCCGCCCGATCAACCGGCAGGAAGGTGTCGAGGCAACCCGTTCCCCGGTTCTTCAGGCGTCGCACGAGCCGGCCGGCGCCTTCGCGGCATCGCTGCCGTCGGCGACGCAGGATGAAATCTCTCACATCGTTGAGCGGTTTGTTGCCGCGCGAGCCAGGACGACTGCGACGCCTCCGCCAGCCTCCGGGTTCCCTCCTGCCCGCAGTGAACGCGGGACGGAGCCCGCTTCGCCGAGCGCGGTGGACTTCGTCAGCGAGGATGACGTGCGCCGTGCCATCCTGAAAGGCGCCAAGATATACGTCAGCCCGCGCACGATCATCACGCCCTCCGCGCGCGACCTCGGTGAGCCCCACGAAGTCTTCGTCATGACCCAATAAGATTGAACGGAATCCCGCCTGCGCGCCGGGTGGTGTATCGCCGCGTGAAAGGTTAAGGGCCGAGTCTAGGCGAGTGCGGCGGTCATGATTTTGAGCAAGCCTTCGAGCGAGCGCCGGGTCGCCGCCCCGTGAGACAGGGAGGCGGTCTCGTACTCGGGCTCGAGGGACATTGTCCCCTGGTAACCGTCGCGGAGAAGCGCGCGAAATTGTCCCAGCAAGTCGAGTTCTCCAGTGCCGACGACGGCCGTCTGGCAGTTCGTCAGCCCGGCTCCGCAGCGCACGTCTTTCAGGTGCATATGCCAGATGCGGCTCTTGGGGAGGGCCCCGTAGCCCGCCGGGAACGAAACCTCCCCCTGCCAGGTGCCGTTGCCCACGTCCCAGTTGGCTCCAAGGTTATCGGCGGGAACGAGCTTCAAGATGTGCGCGAGCTCGCCGCCGGTCGCCACGTTGCACGAGCTTTCATTTTCGAGCACCAGGCGCGCTCCCTCGGCCTTCGCGACTTCCGCGGCCTTTGAAAGCTCTTCCGAAATTCGCGAAAAGTATTTTTCGGGGTCGGCAACACGCCAGAAGGCAAATACCCGCACTTTGTCCGTCCCGAGCGCGTGTGCTCTCTCGATGCCGCGTTTGAGCAGGTCCATCTGTTCGGGATAGGGATAAACGTCCTTGTCTCCGCTCACCGGTTTCGTTCCGGGCAGCGCGCACTTGTAGAAAGCAGTGTCCAGGACCGACAACTTGAACGCGTATCCGGCGAGCAGGTCTTTCATGCGGCGGACCTGCTCCGCGCTGGCTTCGGTGTTGTAGATGTTCCATAAGTTCCGGACTTCAACCCACCGGAGTCCGTAGCCCTTCATGCCCTTGAGCGCCTCTTCAAGGTCCTGCGACCACTCGTCGCTGATGGAGCCGAGCTTGAAGCGGTCGAGCGGCCCCTCCCGAGACCCGGCCGGACTCGCCGCGCTTCCTGGCAGCCACGATACGCTCGAAACAGTTGTGATGGTTTTCAAGAAAGCTCGCCTTTTCATATTCGTCTCCCGCCAGTTTTCCCCGAGCAAGGTCGCTCGTTCGGAGACTTCAATATATCTCATCCTCGTGCATGCGGTGCGGGGACTTGCAACCCTCTGCGTCCTCTGTCACGATGAGTCTGGCTCATGCGATGGTTAGTCCCTCCCGTTGACCCCGACGCAATTGCGAATCTTTCGCGCGAGCTTGGCTTCTCGCCACTCCTCGCCCGGCTGCTGGTCCGGCGCGGAATCCGCGACCCCGAGACCGCCCAGCGCTTCCTTCGCCCCTCCCTTGACCAGATCCCAGACCCCTTCCTGATGGCGGACATGCCGGCTGCCGTCGAGCGTTTGCGGCGTGCGATTGATCGGAATGAAAAGGTGCTGATCTATGGGGACTATGACGTGGACGGCACCCTGGCCGTGGTGGTCCTGCTGACCGCCCTCAGGTCTCTCGGAGCCAAGGTCGAGGCCCATATCCCCGACCGGTTTGCCGAGGGTTACGGTATGCGGATCCCGGTCATCGAACGAGCGGCCTCTGAAAATGTCCGCGTGATCATCAGCGTCGATACCGGAGTCCGCGAGCACGAAGTCATTAAAAGGGCTGGCGAGCTCGGGATCGATTGCATCGTGACCGACCACCATCTGCCGGAGAGTCACCTTCCGCCGGCCAAAGCCATTCTGAACCCGCGGCGCGCCGACTGCTCCTATCCGGACAAGAACCTTTCCGGAGTGGGAGTGGCGTGGAAACTGGTGCAGGCGATGCTCGGAGAAAGGCTTTCCGAGCGCCAGGTCCTTTCTTATTTGAAGGTTGTCGCAATCGGGACTGTCGCCGACGTGGTGCCGCTGCTCGGGGAAAATCGCATCATCGCGCATTTCGGATTGAGAGCGCTCGCCGAGCCGGAACAGCCGGGACTGGGAGCCCTCCTCGAGGTGGCCGGGATTTGCGGGCGGCCCGTCACCACCGGAGAAATCGGCTTTCGTATCGCTCCACGGCTCAACGCCGCGGGGCGCATGGAAAACGCCAGGGACGTCATTGACCTTTTCATGACGCGTGAGGCCTCGAGGGCTCGCGAGATCGCGCAGAAACTTGAAGCGCTGAACCGCGAGCGGCAGAGCGTGGAGGACGAAATTCTGCGCCAGATCGAGGCCCAATTACGCCAGTCGCCCCAGAGGGTCCAAAAATATTCTCTGGTCATTTCCGGCGACGGGTGGCACCGGGGCGTGATCGGGATCGTCGCGCAGCGCGTGGTGGACCGTTATCATCGGCCGGCGCTGGTGATCGGCGTTGAGAATGGAGTCGGCGTTGGGTCCGGCAGATCGATCAGGGGGTTCCACCTTCTTGACGCGCTGGCTGCCATGAGCGACCTCTTCGACCGGTATGGCGGCCACGCGCAAGCTGCGGGGTTTACGCTGCAGTCCGGGCGCATCGAGGAGCTCGAGACGCGCTTCGAAAACTGCGCCCGGTCAAATCTCACCCCTGAGGACCTCGAGCCGGTCCTGCAGATTGATGCGGAGCTCGATCTGGCGGGGGTTGATTGGAGCGGTTTTGAAGACGTGGAAAGGCTCGAGCCATTCGGCTGCGGAAACGCAGCCCCTGTCTTTCTCGCGCGCGGTCTCAGCGTGGCGTTGCCCCCTCGCATCCTCCAGGAAAAGCATCTAAAACTGAAAGTGGGGCAGGCCGGGAAACTATTCGACGCTTTAGGTTGGGGGAGGGCCGAACAAGGGTCGCGCGTCTCCTGCGGGCAATGCCTGGACATGGTTTTTACACTGGACCAGAATGTGTATCACGGGGTGGCCACTCTTCAGCTAGTCATGAAGGATTTCCGAGTCCAAGGGGCTTAACCCCGAAAGCCTGTCATCCTCGGGCCGATGGTTCATCAGGCCGGGGCCGAGAGGCACGGCGACACGGATAGGATATACAGCCAAGTGGGAACGACGAGTCTTGCAGAGCAAGCGGCTCGGCGAAAGAAACGGATTGCCGGCCTTGCGGTCTGGGGTCTGGCGACCACGGCGTTGGGCGTCGGGGTGGCCTTTTGGTGGAGTAATGCCCGTAAGGAAACGCCCCTGCCCGTCCCGCAGGTCTTGCCCACGAATGTCCATCAGCAGCTCGCCGGCTATTCATTTACCCGGTCGATCGAGGGTCGCCAGATTTTTACCGTCCATGCCGCCCGCACCGTTGCTTTTAAGGAAGGAGGTACGACGGTGCTTGAGGACGTCATGGTGGAAGTTTTCGGACGGGAGGGCAATCGCCATGACGTCCTCCGCACGCGCCAGTGCGAGTACAGGCCCGAATCTGGCGACCTCTTCAGCTCCGGTAAAGTCGAGATCGACCTAAGCCGACGAGTGAGCGCGCTCGGTGGACCAAGTTTACAGCCGGGCCCGGCGGTCAGCCGCAGGCGCGACCCCGTCCACCTTGAAACGTCGCGCCTCTTCTTCAGGCAGAAAG
>QHZM01000101.1 GCA_003224665.1 Acidobacteriota bacterium | reverse complement strand
TCCTCCCGGACCCACGGCGTTGATCTTGCCGGTGAGTGCGTCCGCGACCGTGTCCCAAGAGAAGGCGAGCAACGGCGTAGGCCCGCCCGGCCCTTTGTCTTTGGCGTGGAGAAACCCTGTGGCAAGCATAAAAAGCCCGCTTGCGTCAATGAAATTGGCAGATTGGATATCAAAGTCTGCGATGTTTTCGACGCGGGGCCGCACCACTTTTCGCAGGCTGCCGTCACTGCGGAGGTCGATCAGCGCCACTTTGTCCCGGTTGACCACGGCGAGCGTCGAGCTGTCCGGCGAGAAAGCTCCGGCCGGGGAGTACCTCAGCGCAAGGTGGCCTTCGAGGCGGGCCTCATTGACCCACAGCTCGCGTGAAGGAGACGAATCGACGCTTTCGATCTGTCCCAGGAGCAAAGGGACTGCCGCAACGCAAAGGCTTGCCAGGAGGCAGAGCCAGGCACCGTGGACCAGAATTTGGCGGACTGTTCTGGTTTTCTGTGCCGGACTGGTCGGGCGATTTTTAGACAATTTCGCCACGGGATATCCGGTTCACCAACTCGCGATCGGCTTCAAGAAAGTTATATTCAGGGAGGCTCTTCCGGGAAGCCCACACGACGGACTCAAACACCTGGTTTCGCACGTCCCCGCGGAAAGCCGGCACGAGGAAAAAAACCACTTCAACGTAGCGGTCGGGATAGCGGTGACGCAAGCGGAAGACTTCTCGCCCCACTTCGGCGTCAATCGAAAGCTCCTCGGTGAGCTCCCGCCGCAGCGAACTTTTCATCTCTTCTCCTTCACCGACCTTGCCGCCGGGAAATTCCCATTGAAGACCATAGGAGTCCGAGCGGTGCCGCTGGCAAATCAAAATCTGATCGCCGTTTACTAGGATGCCGGCAGTGACCAGGACGGGCTCGGTTTCGGCCATGGAGAATTCAAATTGTAACAGAGGGCAGGTGATGGGTGGGCAGCGCCGGCGGTGGACAGGCCGAAAACCAGCTAACCTTCAACGCACGAGACGAACGTGAAGGCGTAAGCCCCGAGGCCGGGAATCGAGGTCGAGAGCTCGAAGGACTGCAGGCCGGGCGCGCGATTTTTGACGAGACGGTACATCCTGGGCTCCCAGACCTGAACGAGAGTTTTTCCGTCCATCCGGCTGACGTCTTCGTCCGCGTCAAGCCACACGTTTTTTCCATTGCGCGCCGCTCTCGAGCCACTCTCGCTGGAGCCGAGACCCGGAGTTAGAGCTTTTCAGCAATAATTTGCGCCACTCCCTCGAGGAGCTCGCGATCGCCTTTGTTGAACGCTGCGGGCGTATCGCTGTCGATGTCAATTTCGCCGAGCACTTTTCCCCGGCGGATGATCGGGACCACGATCTCCGACCGCGTCTCAAGGCTGCAAGCGAGGTAACGCGAGTCGGAGTTGACATCGTCCACAATCAGGGTCTCGCCGCTTGACGCGGCCGCGCCGCAGATGCCTTTGTCGAGCGGGATCCGCGTGTGGGGCGTTCGTCTGCCCACGTACGGCCCGAGTACCAGCTCTCCGTCTTCGAGAAGGTAGATCCCCACCCAGTTGTAGTGCCGCCGTTCGTGCCGGAGGAAACTGACGGTCTCCTCCATCAATTTTTCGGCGTTCGACGATGTTGCGGCCAGAGCTCCGACCTTTTCGAGAATCTTTCGGTTTTCCATATCCAAAGAAGCGACGCCAATCGCCAAACCGTTCGCCTTCATATTATGACCCAATCGGGGATTCCTGACAGGGTCGCTTGACCATTCCAGGCGGGCGAAGGCCGGAGGGCCTTATTCTGCCCGCCACAGCATCACCGTGGTGTCATTGCTACCGCTGGCCAGGACTTTCCCGTCCGGCGAAAAAGCCACCGAGCCGACCAGCGCGCTGTGCGGAGCAAGGATGCGCTTGAGTTCCCCCGCGGGCAGTTCCCAGAGTCTGACGGTGTCTTCCCACCCGGCGGCCGCGAGAGTCTTCCCCTCCGGCGAGAAGGCTACGGAGTTGAATGGCAGGTCCTGGCCACTCAAAGTCAACTTCAAGTCCCCGCTGACCGGGTCCCAAAGCTTGGCTGCTCTGTCCTCACCGCCGCTGGCCAGGCGCGCCCCGCTCGGCGAGAACGCAACCGCGTTGATTGAACGGCCCTGGCTGGCAAGGACTATTTTGAGCTCGCCCGTCTGAGCGTCCCATAGTCGAATATCATAACTCGCGCTCGCCACGGTCTTGCCGTCCGGGGAGAAAGCGACGGAGTTCACTCCATAGAGCTGGCCCTTCATGGCCTTTTTCAAAGCTCCGGTGGCGGTGTCCCACAGCCGAACCGTGCCGTCTTTGCTTCCGCTCGCCAGGGTTTTTCCGTCAGGAGAAAAAGCGACGGCGATCACAGGCCTGGTGTGCCCTGTCAAGGTTAGTTTCAATTCACCCGTTCGCGTGTCCCAGATTTTTACGGCGCTGTCCTGCCCGCCGGTCGCAAGGATTCCGCCTTACCGGTTTTGAGTGCGCGTGAAGGATTTTCGCTCGCCCCGTTTTTTCTGATGCTTCGAAAGCGAGGCGGTTTTCCTCGCGCGCTCCGTCGCGGTCCCCGGCCGACTCGAGGGCAATCCCGAGGTTGTTGTGAGCATCAGCGAAGTCCGGATTGATTTTCACCGCCTCCCGGTACTCGTCGATTGCCGCATCCCACTTCTGCTGGCGGCTCAAGACGTCGCCCAGGGCGAAGCGTACACGCGCGTTCTCCGGGTCAACTTCCAGCGCCGCGCGACATTCGGTCTCGGCCTGGGCGTACGACCTGTTCTTCTCGAGCGCCGCCGCGCGGGCGAGGTGCTCCTCGACGAGGGCTTCTTTCGCCGCCGTTTGAGCGCGTGCCGCGACGCTCAAAGAGATTGCTACGAGCAAGGTCGTCGCGAGCGCCTTTCCCTTCATTGCGCCACACCTCGCAGGTTCTCGAACGAGACCGCGCAAGCAATCAGCGGCACCGGGCGCGCAGATGGTTGAGGTCGCGCGTGGAGCGACTGAGACATTCCTTTGCGGGTTTCCTCGAGCCATGCGATGTCCCGTGTGCCTCGGATTGTAGTGTATTACTTGCTTAACGACGTTGAATATTGCGGTTTGACTGACTTCTACCGGGGGTCGGCTCGGAAGGTCCGGCCCGCGGCTCAGTTTATTTCGTTTTTCATCGCGCGCCCGGGCCGAAGGTAAGTCTCGAGAGGCCGCCTTCAAGGTCGAAGGGCGATCATGAAGTGCCCCGCCGCCCCACACCTGATTTACCGCAACTATTTCACATGTCTAGTGTTATAAAGAATGTGGCGTCGATAGCCATGGACCAAGACCTGGACCTCATGCTGCGGGTCCGAGCCGGCGACAGCGCCTCCTTTGAAGAGCTGCTGCGTCGCTACCGCGTGCCGCTGGTGAGCTATTTCCGTCGAATGCTCAGGGATCCCGCCCTGGCAGAAGACTTGGCGCAGGAGGCGTTCCTCCGCGTGTACAAGGCGCGTGCCCGGTATCGGCCGGACGCCCGGTTCACCACCTGGCTTTATCGGATCGCCACAAACCTGGCGCTGAACGCCATCCGCGACCGCAAGGAGATCAGCCCGGCGGGCGGCAACGAAAGTTCCGATGGGGAAGCCGAACTCCTCCCCGTCGTGGACTCGAAGCCGACGGTCGAACAGTTGCTCATTGAGTCGCACCGGGTATGGCTGATCCGCGACGCCATTCAGGCTCTGCCCGAAAATCAACGCATCGCGGTGATTCTCCACAAGTACCAGGAACTTGATTATGGCCAGATTGCAAAAATCCTCGGCGTTTCGGTGAGTGCCGTGAAATCGCTTTTCTTCCGCGCTTACGAAAGCCTGCGCGTCCGCCTTGAGCCCCTGCTCAAAGGAGGCCTGATATGAGTTGCACGGAGAGAGAAAAATTATTCGGTTACGCCCAGCGGCTGCTCGAGCCGCGCGAGGAACACGAAGTCCGCGCGCACCTCGAGAGTTGTCCGACGTGCCGGGCCGCCGCGGAGGAGTACCGAAAGGTCGATACCTTGCTCGAGGAGTGGACGCCACTCGAGCCTTCCCCGTCCTTTGACGCGCGAGTCCGCGAGGCGGTCGAACCGTCCGGAGCTTCCCGGTCCCTTTTGGGCCTGTTCGGCTTCCCCGGACTGCGGTGGATGGCGCCGGCGCTCGTAACCGTTCTGGTCGTGGTGGCCTTCGTCGCGGTCCTTCACGTGCGGCACGGTCGTCGGGCTGCACACGCGCCCGCGCAGGCATCGTCGATGCCCGCTGCCCCGGACGCCCCTTCAGCGCCTCCGACCGAAACAATGGGCGGAGAGGAAGAAGTGAAGCTCTATCAGAATTTGTTTATGCTCGAGGACTACGATTTGCTCGCGGAATTCGATCTGCTCTCGGAACTGCCGAAAGGTGAAACGAAAGTTGATAATTGAGCCAGCCCGAATAACCCGCCATCGAAGGCTAGGGCTCTGGACATCAGTCCTTCTGGCTGCGCTCGTTGCCGCTGCCGGAGTCAGCTTGGCCGGGGCGCCTCAGGGCCGCCGAGGTCTTGGGCCGAGAGAACCCAGGCCCAGGCAAATGCGACGCCGTGGCCAGGTTCCCAAGAAGGACCAGCATCAGCATTCCCCCGGTTTCTTCAAGCGAATGCGTGATCTGCCGCCCCAGGAACAGGAACGCGTCTTGGCGAACGACGAGCGCTTCCAGAGGCTGCCGCCCGAGCGCCAGCAGATGGTTCGGGAGCGCCTGCGCAGGTGGAATGCCCTCCGCCCTGAAGATAAAGAACGCATGCGCGAGCGACAGGAAATCTTTGAGAGCCTCTCGCCGCAGCAGCGCCAGGAAGCGCGCGCCCTCTTTCCGAAGTGGCAAAGCCTGGAGCCCGAACGCCGGAAGGAAGTGATGGGTGCGTTTCGCCGCTTGCGCTCGCTCCCGCCCGGCGAACGCGAGCCGTTCCTTTCGAGCCTCGAAATCCAGGGACACTTCACGCCCGAAGAACGCGGCTTGCTCGGGCGGATGAACCGGTTGCTGCCGGAGTCGAGAAGCGAGCCCTCATATGAGCCTGACGAATAGCCCGCCCCGTTAAGACTGCATCTTCTCGTCCTCTTCGGCGATCTCTCGACTGAATCGGATTCAGCCGCGAAGCGCGAAAGCCGGTCCTGGCCACCTCAGCTTCCTTTCCGCAGCGGAGAGCCAGTCCCAGCGCGGATGTGGCCAGCCATTCGAGGACCGCTTTGCCGAGCCAGTTCCGACTGTCCTGCCGGACAGGTCTAGCCACTGTCCCGAAATCGGCCTTCAGACCAATTGTATCCTCCGCGTGGCATGCATAGTCTGGCTGTCAAATGCTAGGCGGGCATGTCCCTTTTTTCGTTTTTCTGGAGAGAGGGTCGAGTTTCCCCCCGGCCAGCGTTTTGGTTCGCGGATGGAAATTCAACTTGCTCTCTGGAATTCAGTTACGACAGAACATGACTAGCCAGGCAGCACAACGCGTTAAGGCGACGTTCGACATCCCGGTGGGGTTCCTCGGCGCTGGTATGCACTTTATGGGAGACCTAGTTAATCTGAGCAAGACCGGCGCCCTGATCCGATGTTCGCAAGACCTCGAGCCGGGTACCATCGGGCGATTCGGCTTCGCCGTAGCGGGAGAAGTTGCCAGGTTTCTTGTAGTAGCTAGACGACGGGTGCCCGGGGTAGGCATCGCATTCCACTTCCACCAAATGTCCCCACATGACCGCAGGTTGCTTCAACTGCTAATCACCCGCCTAACCGACCCACCCACGCCAAACTCGTGAAGAGCCCGACGCTCTCACGACACCGACGGACCGCAAGCTTACCCCGGCCCCACTCGTCGCGGCCTTCGCCGCGACGTGGTTTTTTTAACTCGCACGCTGGCGCTTCGAACACGCTCTAAAAAGCGAGAGCGTGCCCGCCCGGTCTATCGCGCCGCCTTCCAATTGATCCAGTCCAAAACGCCGAAAACTACCACAGCTAGTGCTTTTCACAAAAGCCAGCCACAAAAGGCTGGACACCGATTGCCGTCAGCATTTTTTCCCAAGGTCTCAAGTTTCTCCTTGACAAGCCGGGGTTGCGTGCCTATAGTCGGTGGACAATAGTGGTTGAAAGTAGAGGAAAGTAGAAAAAAGAGTAGGACTTGGGGAAAATCTTAGACCCTTCGAGCCCTTTAAATGTTGCGCGGAAACTATCCTGCGACCGTGGACGGCAAGGGGCGGCTGAAAATTCCGACCGCCTTCAAGGCCTACCTCGACGAAAACTACGGCCCGGACCTTTACGTCACGAGCCTGGATGGTCAATCGGTCCGGATTTACCCGTTTTCCGTCTGGCGGGAGATCGAAGAAAAGCTCGCCGCCCTGCCTTCGATGAACAAGTCCAAGAAGAAATTCCTGGACCGGACGAACTACTGGGGGCAGAACGCGCGCATGGACACTCAGGGAAGGATTCTAATCCCTTCGCTCCTGCGGGAGTCGGCCGCTATGCGCGGGGAAGTGGCGGTGATCGGATATCTGGTCTACGTCGATGTCTGGAACATGGAGCGCTTCCGCGAGCACTTGGAGCGCAATCAATTGACCGACGAAGACGAGCAGACCTTGAGCAATTTGGGCATCTAGATGGGGTCTCCCATCTTGCATCGGCCGGTCTTGCTTCGAGAGGCACTCGAATTTTTGAAGGTCCGACCCGATGGCACCTACATTGACGCGACGCTCGGAACCGGAGGACATGGGGAAGAAATCCTCAAGGTCTTGCGGCAGGGGAAGGGAAAGCTCCTGGGCATTGACCGTGACCCCGCGGCGCTGGCGCACGCGCGGGACCGCCTTCGGGAGTTCGGGGAGCAACTGATCGTGCAACACGGGAACTTCGCCGAGATTGACTCGCTTCACGCCGCGGCCGGGCTGCCTCCGGCCGACGGGCTGCTGGCC
>QHZM01000100.1 GCA_003224665.1 Acidobacteriota bacterium | reverse complement strand
AGATCCGTTGCAAGGCTACGCTCGGAAACTGCCCAGCGGGCCATTCCCGAGGCCGGTCCCGATCGCGGTCCTCACGCTGAGTCGGGAAGAACGGAACGCAAAATTTTGCGCGCGCAAGAATTTGCACAGGCTGTCGATGACGAGGGTCAGCCGCTGCTTTCTCCCGCGGGTTTCCCGCCACGCAGAAACCATGTAATGTATTGATAAATAAAACGCGAAACCCCTTCCCTACGATGCAGAAATTTTCGTCCTGCTGCTCCGGATTGCACACAATTGGCTGTCCGCATGCTCCCTTCGAGCTACTCTGGACCCCTAGGTTTCATACTCGGTGAAAGACATTGACACCAGGGCGGCTTTCAGGCCAAACTCGCGGAGAATCTGGCCGAGTGGTGGGCAAGCTTGGTACTCCGCGACCGAATCCGTCGGGAGGTTCCGGGACTTCAGCCAGACCCGTATGTCAACCGAGGAGGAGGCTGCGAGGGGCGGTCTCATTTACGAAATCAAAACTTCTAAACGAAACTTTTGTGAAACTTTAAAGGAAGAGCCCGGAGGCCGTGAAGCCTGCGACACGCGGGCGTTCTAAGTTGCCGCGCCACCACGAAACGATTGTGCGCCCCCCCTTGCCGGCCTGGAAGCAAGACTGGTGACGCCATCGAGCGATGCTTTAATTTCCCTGGACGCGGTCAGTGGGACTTGAGAGAAAACGAAAAACCAGGCAACCCTTGGCGGAGGAGGACGTTTCATATGCCAGAAATTAAACCCCGACGGCCGGGACCAACTCCGACCAGCAGTGATGCCGAGGGCACCGCCGCGTTGCTGCGAGAATTGGTCGCGCACCTGCGCGGCAACCGCACCCAGTTGCGCGAGGAGTGGGCCCGCCGCATCACGGAAGCGAAATTGCTCACGGCGATGACCAAGGAAGAAATCTTTGCGGAAGCGACTTCGATATACGACAACTACGTGGACGTGCTCGAGACAGGCGCCGTCGAGGCGTTGCAGGCCTACGCGCGCAACCTCTCCGAACGCATCATCCCCCGGGGCGTCGAGACGCACGAAGTGGTCGGTATCGTGCTCCTTTTGCGCGACGTGATGGCGCGCTCGCTATTTGAAAAATACCAGTCGGACTTCGCCCTTCTCAACCGGGTGCTGGACGCCTACGAGCCTGCCGCGAACCGCATCGCCAACACGGTGGCCGTCGGCTTCGTCCAGGAGCGCGAGCGAATCATCCGCGAGCAACAAGAAGCCATCCGCGAGCTGTCCACCCCCGTCTTGCCCGTCCGCGAGCGGCTCCTCATTCTGCCGATTATCGGCGTCATCGATCCCCAGCGGGCCCGCCAGCTCACCGAGCAGCTGCTTCGCGGCATTCGCACTAACCGCGCCAAGGTGGTGGTTATTGACATCACAGGCGTGCCCTCCATTGACTCCACGGTAGCCAACCACCTCGTTCAGACCGTGGAATCCGCCAGGTTGCTGGGCGCGACGGTCATCGTGACGGGCCTGTCTCCGGAAATCGCCCAGACACTGGTGACCATAGGCGTGGACCTCGGCAAAATGAACACCGTCGGCGACCTGCGGGGTGGTATCGAAGAGGCCGAGCGGCTCCTGGGCTACAAAGTCCACCCCCTCACTGAGAGCCCAACCGCGCAAGCATAAGGGGATTACGAGTGGTCGTTCCCATCCTGAAACAGGGGCAGTACCTCATCGCGTCCGTGCAGGCCGCACTGACAGACACTGACCTCCTAAAGCTCCGCGACGCCCTGACTGAGCAGGTCGGGACTTACCGTTCGCGGGGAGTCATCATGGACGTGACAGCCCTGGATGTGATGGACTCTTTTGCATGCCGGACGCTCAGCGACCTTGCGGTCATGATCAAGTTGCGCGGGGCAGAGACGGTTATCGTCGGAATCCAGCCTGAGGTCGCCTTTTCGATGGTCCAACTCGGGCTCAAGCTCGAGGGCGTGGCCACAGCGCTGGACCTGGAAGAAGGGTTGGCGTATTTAGACCAGAAGGTTAAACGAGTCGCCCGTGCCATTAACGAGCAAAAGAGATGAAATTCGGACGCCGATCAGCTCCGACTTCGACATCGTAAAGGCCCGCCAGAGGGGGCGCGAGCTGGCCGCCACGCTGGGCTTTCCTCCCACAGACCTCGCGCTGATTGCCACTGCCATTTCGGAACTCGCCCGCAACATTGTCCGCTACGCCGATCGCGGCGAAATCATCCTCAGTCTGGTTGAAAAAGGCGAAAAGCGCGGCATCGTCGTCGTGGCGCGCGACGACGGGCCGGGCATCCCCGACATCGAATTGGCCCTGCAGGACGGCTTCTCCACTTCGGGCAGCCTGGGACTGGGCTTGCCGGGCTGCCGGCGACTCATGGATGAGTTCGACATCAATTCCAGGAACGGCATGGGAACAATCATTACGGTCAAGAAATGGCTACGATAAATACCTCCATCCTGCAATGGAGCGCTGCTTCGGCATCGATGCCGGGGGAGTCCATCTCAGGAGACCGGTGCCTGGTCAAGGAATTCCCGGGCGGCGTCCTCACAGCGGTCGTGGACGGCCTTGGCCATGGGCGCGAAGCTGCCGAGGCCGCGTTCAGGGCTATCCAGACCATGGAGCAATGCCCCTCTGATTCCGTCGTCATGCTGGTGAACCGTTGCCATCAAAGCCTGCGCAGAACGCGCGGGGTGGTCATGAGCCTGGCTTCGTTCAGTGCCGCTGACCAAACAATGACTTGGCTGGGGGTGGGAAATGTTCGAGGAATCCTCCTGCGGGCCGACCCCAAGAAAGCCCCTACTTACGAGACTCTGTTCCTCAATCACGGTGTGGTGGGCGGAAACCCGCCTTCCGTCCGCGCCTTCATTCTTAGGGTCAGCCTTGGCGACACTCTGATCTTAGCCACCGACGGCATAGCCGGCGGGATCGAGTACAAATTGACCCCGTGTGAGCCTCCACAGCAAATCGCCAAACGCATCCTTTCCCAGAGCAGGCTGGGGACTGACGATGCGCTGGTTCTTGTCGCACGGTACACGGGAAGCACATGACGAAAGCCAACCTGGATGTGTTAACGGAGCAGTACGCATGCGCACTCGAAAACTATCTCGCCGGCGGCGGAGAAGCCGGTCTTCGGGACGCCTACGAACTTGGCCGCCAGGCCCTCGCGAACGGCCTGGGGGTTTTGGAGATGGCTTCGCTGCATCACGAGGCTTTGGCGAAAATCCTCCCTCGTCTGTCCACTCCGGAGGAGAGGGCCCGAATGGCCAAGGCCACCGAAAAGTTCTTTGTCGAGAGCCTGACGCCTTTCGAAATGACGCATCGCGGATTCCGCGAGGCCAACGCCGCGCTTCGGGCCAGCGAGACCCGATACCGCGAACTGTTCGAGAACGCCAACGACATCGTCTTTGCCACCGACCTCAATGGAAACTTCATTTCCATCAACCCAGCCGGAGAACGGCTCAGCGGCTACAGCCGCGACGAAATCACTCCCTTGAAGGTTTCGCAGATCATCCCGCCCAAATACCTGCCTATGGTCCGTCAAATGCTAATCCGCGATCTGGGTGGTAAAGCATCAACCACTTATGAGATGGAGATCGTGGCCAAGGACGGACGCCGCATTCCTCTGGAGGTAAGCACTCGACTTACTTGGCGGAAAGGAGAACCCGTCGAAGTGCAGGGAATTGCGCGTGACATTACTGAACGCAAGCGCGCTGAGGAGGCCCTCCGCCGCCTGAACGAGGCGCTCGAAGAGGCGGCCAAACGCATCGCCCACGCCCTTCACGACGAAGCTGGACAGCTCCTCGCCTCCGTCCATATCGCTTTGGAAGAAATCGCCCGCGACGTGCCGCCTCCCGTACGGCAGCGCCTCGAGGAGGGGAAGAGACTTCTTTATGACATCGAAGAGAAGTTGAGGGGGCTCTCGCACGAACTCCGGCCAACGATACTGGACGACCTGGGGCTCTTCCCTGCTCTGGAGTTCCTGGCTCACGGGGTCTCGAAGCGCACCGGCATCTCCATCACGGTTGAGGGTACAACGGACGGGCGCCTCCCGACCCCGATTGAGACTGCGCTATATCGCATCGTCCAGGAAGCCCTGACCAATGCAAACAAGCACGCTCAGGCCTCCCGCGTCAACGTGAAGCTGGAGCGACAACACCAGACGGTCTGCTGTTCGGTGATTGACGATGGGACCGGCTTTGACATCCAGTTGCTCTCGAGCCAAAAAAGAGGGGGCGGCATTGGCCTGATCGGGATCCAGGAACGCGTCAATGCGTTGGGCGGTACTCTCAAAATTACGTCGCGCCCCGGCAAGGGGACGGAGATCCTGGTGACTATTCCTTTGGAGATTTGAGGTGGCACTACGAATTCTCCTTGCTGACGACCATCAAATTGTTCGCCAGGGTTTGAAGGCAATCCTCGAGCGCGAAGGTTTTAATGTGGTGGGGGAGGCCTCGGACGGTCACGAGGCTGTCCGCCGGGCCCGTGAACTCCACCCGGACGTCGCTGTCCTTGACCTTACCATGCCGCTTCTCACAGGCATCGGCGCCGCCAGGGAGATTATTCAGGCTGAGCCCAAAGTGAAGACGGTTCTACTCACCGTCCATACCGAGG
>QHZM01000099.1 GCA_003224665.1 Acidobacteriota bacterium | reverse complement strand
AGGCGCTCATGGATGAATGTCACCGCGCGGCTATTCCCATGGCGGTCGCTTCTTCGGCGATGGCGAAAAACGTCGAGTTCGTCGTCGATGCGCTGGGGTTTCGCAAATATTTCCGCTGCCTGGTCAGCGGCGATGAGGTTTCCCGGCCCAAACCCGACCCGGAGATTTATTTGAAGGTTGCGGAAAAGATCGGGCTCGACCCTGCCGGCTGTGTCGCCTTCGAGGACTCCTTCGTTGGTGTCGAGTCCGCCAAGCGGGCAGGGATGAAATGCGTGGCGATTGCCTCTACATTTCCCCGAGACCAGCTTGAAAGAGCTGCGGACTTGGCCGTCCCGAGCTTTGAGAGCTTGACGCTTGACCGGTTGCGTCGGCTGTTCGCAGGGACTGGAAGAGCACCGGAGAAATAAGAAGGAGCGTGGCGGCGAGCGGACCTGGGTGCCTGACGCGGATTATTTCGGCGCCAGTCCGGACTCCGGGCGCGGCGCAGGACTTCCGC
The DNA here is from genome assembly GCA_003224665.1 of Acidobacteriota bacterium. GTDB lineage: Bacteria > Acidobacteriota > Terriglobia > UBA7540 > UBA7540 > QHZM01. Next base: position 3,448 of record QHZM01000099.1, on the reverse strand, counting down.
CACTCCCGAAGCGGAGCACCGTAAGCGTCAGGTCGTCCGCCTGGGGCGCGGCGCCGGCATAGTTGCGCACTTCAGCCATCACCCGGCCGCAAACCTCTTGAGGCTCCTGTCCCGCACAACCTCCCAGGAAGTCCCTCAACCGTGTCTCGCCGAGCAGTTCGCCTTCCGAGTCGCGGGCTTCCGTCACGCCATCGGAAAAAATCAAGAGGAGGTCACCCTGGCCGAGTTGCAGCTTATCGACGGTAAAGGTGGTGCCGGCAAAAAAACCGAGCGGGAAATTCGGAGACTCCAGTCGATCCACCACTCCGCTCGCGCGGACGACGAGCGGCGCAGGGTGTCCCGCGTTCACAAAATCAAATCGTCCGGAACGGTCCAGAACTCCATAAAACACTGTGGCGAACATTTCCGGAGATGTCCGTTCGACCATGTACTCGTTGGCCCGGTGGAATAGCTGGGCCAAGTCAGGGTCGCCGGCGGCGACCGCAGCGAAAGCCCCTTGCAAGCTGGCCGCCAGCATGGCGGCAGGAAGCCCCTTGCCGGAGACGTCGGCGACCGCCAGCCCGAACCGGTCCTCGGGAAGGCGGATAACGTCGTAGAAGTCGCCGCCCACGGTCTCGCAGGGCGTCGTGAGGGCCTGCAACTGGAAGTAATCGCTGTGCGGCAAGGCGCGTGGCAGGAGCCTCAGTTGAATGTTCCGCGCCACTGAGAGTTCCTGTCGGATGCGTTCCTGCTCGCGCGTCACCCGGAACAGGCGGGCGTTTTCAATGACGGTCGCCCCTTCCACCGCCAGGCTCTGCAGCACCTGCCGGTCGAGCCCCGTGAGCGCGCTCGCGCGCGCGCGGCTGTCCAAGTAGAGCACTCCCAGCAGCTCCGGGACCGTCCCCTGGAGCGTATCGCCGTGCATGTCCACCATCGGCGACTTCTGAAGCGGGAGGGCGACCACGCCACGCACTTCGCCGGAAATGATGCCGGTCTCCTGCGGAGCGCGGCCGGTGTTTTCCTCCTCCAGGACCACTTCCTCGCGGCCGTACCGCACCACACGTTCCACCACCGAGTGCGAATAATCGGCCAGCTTCGTGCTCAAGAATATTCCGCCGCGGCCGCGGGCGACGCGCAGCCGCAACTCTCCGGAGTCCTCGCGGAGGAAGAGCATCCCGCGCTCGGCATCGGCCAGTTGCAGCCCCGCGTCAACGAGAGTCGTCATGACCTGCTCGAGGGCGGGAGCGCGGTGCAAAGTCTGCGCAAGCTCCAACAAAACGCTCAGGTGATGGAGCTGCGGTGCCGAGCTCTCGGTGGCTTCCCCCAGCTTTTCAAGCAGGCTCGGCAGCTCCGCCTGGTCCACATCAAAGCAGAGGGTGTAGTTGTCCGAGACTCCCAGGCTGATCTGGTCGCCGGGCTTGAGCAGGGAAGAAGTGATTCTCTCGCCGTTCAAGTACGTTCCGTGACGGCTCTCGGTATCTTCAATAAGATAACCATGTTCTCCTTGAATAATGCGAGCGTGGTGCCGCGAGATGCGGCCGTCTAGAAGGACCAGGTCGTTGTCGCTGAGGCGGCCCATGCTGAAAGGCGTGCGCGAAATTTCCACTTCGTGCTGGCCGCCGGATACATCGCGGACGATGAGTCGCGGGAGACTGACTGGCATATGAATCGGTCCGGTGTGGAAAAAGCCAGGGCATTATACCAAACGTGCGGGGATACCGCACAAGGGCCTGAAAGCCGCTGAGGGGGTTGCGGCCTCGCGGGACGGCCGTGGTCCGCCCGCCCCGAATATTCTGACCGGCTGCCGGCGACCCCGCAATTGCAATTTCAGGCAGATTGGCGCATGATGCCCCGTTTCGATTGGTTACAAATTTGGCCGACGTAAAGCGGGAGGGACCGGTCTGTGGCGAAGAAAGTCATCCCAATTGATCAGCCCAAAGGAAGACTCGGCGTGTTGATTCCCGGCATGGGGGCCGTGGCCACGACTTTTATTGCGGGCGTTGAAGCCGTCCGCCGACGCCTCGCCCTGCCCATCGGTTCCCTGACCCAGATGGGAACGCTCCGGCTCGGAAAACGGACCGACAGACGAGCGCCCAGCATCAAGACCTTCGTGCCGCTGGCCGAGCTCGATGACCTCGTCTTCGGCGGCTGGGACTTGTTCAAGGACAACTGCTACGAAGCCGCGGTGAAGGCGGGCGTCCTCGACCGCTCCCTCCTCGAGCAGGTCAAAGACTACCTCGCGGCGATCCGGCCCATGCCCGCAATCTTCGAACAGAGATTTGTTAAAAACCTCCATGGCGAAAACGTGAAAAAGGGCAAGACGAAGATGGAGCTGGCCGAGCAGGTCATGGAAGACATCCAGGAGTTCAAGAAGAAAAACCGGGTGGCGCGCGCCGTGATGATCTGGTGCGGTTCCACCGAGGTGTTTCTCCAGCCGGGCCCGGTGCACGAGAGCCTGGCCGCTTTCGAGCAGGGACTGAAATCGAACCACCCCGAAATCTCACCCAGCATGGTCTATGCCTACGCCGCCCTGAAACTCGGCATCCCCTTCGCCAACGGCGCGCCCAACCTGACGGTGGACATCCCCGCGCTCACCTGCCTGGCGCGACAGAGCCAGGTCGCTGTCTGCGGAAAAGATTTCAAGACCGGGCAGACGCTCCTCAAGACCATCATCGCGCCCGGGCTCAAGGCGCGCCTGCTGGGGCTGAGGGGATGGTTTTCGACCAATATCCTCGGGAACCGCGACGGCGAGGTGCTGGACGATCCGGATTCCTTCCGCACGAAGGAGGAGAGCAAGCTGTCCGTCCTCGAGTACATCCTCCAGCCGGACCTCTATCCCGACCTCTACAAAGACTTTTATCACAAGGTGCGCATCAACTATTACCCGCCGCGCGGCGACAACAAGGAAGGCTGGGACAACCTCGACATCTTCGGCTGGCTCGGCTACCCCATGCAAATCAAGGTGGACTTCCTCTGCCGGGACTCCATCCTGGCCGCGCCGCTGGTGCTCGACCTGGTGCTTTTCCTCGACCTGGCGCAGCGCTGTCCCGAACTCTCACGCAAAGGCATCCAGGAATGGCTCTCGTTTTATTTCAAGAGTCCGATGTGTGCTCCGGAGCTTTACCCCGAGCACGACCTCTTCATTCAGCTCGTCAAGCTGAAGAACACTCTTCGCTACCTGCGCGGCGAGGAGCTGATTACCCATTTAGGCTGGGAATATTACGACTGAGGCCGGGTCGAGCTGCCGCTCAAGGCTCGGCGTCCTTGGCGGGGGCGGGGGGCGCGGGGGGAAGGGTCATCAAGAACTTTCCCAGGATGGCCCCGAGATTCAAGAGCTCTGCGAGGTCGCGCGGGCCGAAGTCCAGCCCGATAGGTTGGCCGCGCTTGCCTTTGCGGCTGACTTCGATGACGCCCACAACCTTGCCCTCCACGAGCATGGGCGCACTGACAATCTTCTGAATCGGGGCCG
>QHZM01000098.1 GCA_003224665.1 Acidobacteriota bacterium | reverse complement strand
GGCGTCGTGCTGCGGCAGCAAAATCCCGCGATAGGTTTCTCCAACGCTTCGCTGAATGGCAGCATGGTGATTTACCTCACCGGACTTTCTGTGTGCGGTGGGGGAATAGGCACTGTGCCCAAAACGGTCGCAGGTTTGCTCACTGCCGACGGCAATGGCGCCTTCAGCCTAACCTACGACGAGAACTACTGCAGCGCACCCGGGTCCGGCACCGGTCCCGGGGCGTACATTGTGGCAAGCAATGGGCGGACATCGATCACGTTCGGAACGAACGCCCTGGTTGCCTACCTGGTGAGTTTGAATCAGGCCTTCCTCGTCGTCTCGGATTCTAATGTCTTGTTTGGGTTCGGCGAACCCCAGGCAGCGGAGGCATTCACCAATAGCTCGGTGAGCGGTAAGTATGCCGGCTTGGCGACCACGCCTGCGACGTCTGGTGTCACTATTTTCTCCGGCGAGTTCACAGCGGACGGTGCCAGCCCGACCGGCAACCTTACTGGCACCGAGGATATCGGCGGCGCGAGCGGACCGATCTCCGGCCAGGCATTTAGTGCCACATACTCCGTATCCTCTTCACCTACTAATGGAAGAGGAAGCGTGACCATCACTTCCCCGTCCAGCCAGAGCGCCCTCGCTTACGTAATTTCCCCATCGAGGTTCGTGATACTACCGCTGGGTGATCCGAATCCGTCGGTTTGGCTCTTCGAGCAGTCTTCACGTCCGTCAACCCTCTCGTCGCTGACGCTGAGCCCGTCGAGCGTGACGGGCGGGAATTCTTCCACCGGGACGGTGACGCTGAGCGTGCCGGCGCCCAGTGGCGATGCGGTCGTGTCTCTCTCGAGCAGTGACACGAGTGTGGCCACCGTTCCGTCCAGTGTGACTGTTCCGGCTGGAGCCACCAGCGCCACCTTCACCGTGACCACCAGCGCGGTGGCCGCATCGACCCCGGTCACCATTTCGGGGTCCTATAACGGCACGACGCAGTCGGCCTCGCTCACCGTGACCCCCGGGCCGAACTATATCCTTTCAGCATCACCCAGCAGCTTGACGATCGCACAGGGAGGCAGCGGCCAGAGCAGCATCGCGGTCACTCCACAGAACGGCTTCAGCAGCAGTGTCAGCTTGTCGGCGTCAGGTCTGCCGAGCGGGGTAACGGCGTCCTTCAACCCGAACCCTGCCACGGCGACGAGCACGTTGACGCTCGCGGCCAGCAGCACGGCGACCACGGGAACGGTTGCTGTGACAGTCACGGGTGCGTCGGGCAGCCTGACGCACACGACCACGATTACGCTCACCGTGACGCCCCCACCCCTCCCAAGCCTTTCCTCGCTGACCTTGAACCCGACCAGCGTTGTTGGCGGCGTGCAATCCTCCACGGGCACGGTGACGCTGAGCGGGCCAGCTCCCGCAGGTGGCGCGCAAGTCCTGCTTTCCAGCAGCAACACAGGGGCGGCCACCGTGCCTTCCAGCGTGACCGTTCCAGCCGGAGCCACCAGTGCGACCTTCACGGTGAAGACGTCTGCAGTTCTCATCTCTACTTCCGCCAGGATCTCGGCTTCGTATAACAGTACGACGCGGACGGCAAGCCTTGCGGTATTGCTGTAACGACATGGAAAGAGCACCCTAACGGCTACATTAAGGGTGTTTGGGTTCAGCCGCAATGAGAAGGAATCGACACCGCGGATAGCACTTGGCGTTGTCCGTGTTGATCACCCGCGGCTGTGGGTGTCAAGGGTCCGTCAGTCGCTTTGGCAAACAACGCTTTGGCCGCATCGGCAGAACGAAGTGGCGATAGGAAAAAATCGACCGTCCCTCCCGCCGAGTGAAGTCGTTTTTTGATTGTAAACTTTTTCCAGGAACACGTGGATGCTCGCGGGGGGCCTCGGCCAAGTTTCGGTATTCCTGCCGGCAGACTTCCTCATACTTCAGCGTTTTGCTAGATACCATTCGCCCCGAGAAATCACAAATACAAGCATGACTGAGGGACGGGACGCCCGCCTGAAAGCACGAACTCGAGGACTTTCACCCGAAGGCTGACAAGGATGGAGGTAGTATGCGCGTGTACACAGTTCCTCATCGCACTAGCCGGCGGCACGAGCGCCTGGCCGTGGTCTCGCCCGCCACTCTGTTTATAGATTCCGAAGCAGGTGAGATAGTCGGGCACTCATCTTACAGGCTCGACATTTCGGAAAGCGGAGCCAGGCTCAGGACAAGCGCTGGTGAGATAGTCGGGCACTCATCTTACACGCTCGACATTTCGGAACGCGGAGCCAGGCTCAGGACAAGCGCTATCGCCTTGTCCCCAGGACAGACTGTTGTTGTCCTCCCGCACGGCGAAGCCCCCAGGCGAAAGGGTTTAACGCAGCAAAATTTTTAGGCCGCTTGCTTAATCTTGAGCGTGAGCGGCGATGAACACAATGCCAACTCGCATCTGACGGCGGATGGATGGTTCGTGCTCTCAGACCGCTACCTCACCGGTCGTCGTTCTGAACGGATACCCGTAAGGGTACCTGCCAATCTCACTATCGAGTCTGAAGGCGCTAAGATCAGGCACGAAATATTCACAGTTGATGTGTCGCAACACGGGCTAAGGGTCGCGAGTCACATCGCACTCAGCCCGGAACAGGTGGTGGAAATTTTTCCCCACTCTGCCCCGGCGTATTCCGCACGATGCCGCGTGGTGTGGGTAGGCAAACCCGGTTCTGCCCAATACGGACAAGCAGGTCTTGAATTTGTAAATCCTCCACCGGGGCTGGGGGGAGGCGAAGCAACCGCATGGCCCGTTTTTGGCCTCGCGCATTAGTTCGCCTCAAGGAAAAATGATAGGGCCCCACCGGAAGCGTCGAGGCGACCGGGTTTCCCTGGCCATCCCCATACAAGTCCGTGGAACTGATGTCAAAGACCAAGCCTTTATCGACGAGACGAAAACAGTCGTGCTCAGCCCTCAAGGTGCAACAATCGTTCTTAGGCAAATGCTTGAGCCAGACTCCAAGGTAATTATCCGCCATCTTGCGACCGGCCAAGAGGCTGAATGCCGGGTGGTGGGGCAAATTGGAGGGCAGTCCGGAGACTACATGTACGGTGTTGCAATACTGGACCCCACCGTAAACCTGTGGGGCATCGGTTTCCCCCCATTGGCCGAATCCGAGAAGGCCGTAGGACGCGTGTTGCTTCGGTGCCATGATTGCCGGAATCCCGAGGTTATCTACCTGGACGAGCTAGAGGTGGAGGTTTTTACCGTCAATCGGTGTATTTCCCGCCCTTGCGGGAGTTGCCGGCGCACGACGCTTTGGAAGGAGGAGGAAGTACTGGGATCGCCTCCAGGCGCCCCTTCCGGACAGCGCACCTCTAACGAGCGCAAACAAGCTCGTGTTAGTAGCGAGTTGACCGCCTGCATTCGGCAAGCTGGGTTTGACGACGACGTTGTCATAACCGAAAACATCTCTCGGGGTGGTTTGTGCTTCAACAGTCATAGGCTTTACCACCCAGGCTCGTTGATCCAGGTCGCTGTCCCATATTCACCTTCGGGCGGGAACATTTTTGTTCCCGCGCGAATTGTGTACGGCGTTGAGATCCAATCTGAGGGGTTAACTAAGCACGGCGCAGCGTACGTCAAAACCGCGGAGATCTGACCGCCCAGCCCCGAATCAGCCCCCCTCGGTTGCGCGCCGATGTTGAATTGTTCGAGACACGGGCAGAGCGGATTCCCGAAGTGCTGGCGCCTATTGTCTGAAAAAACAGCGACTCAAGCGACTTTGGAGGTAACAGTCTCCATTGGCAACGTTCCGCCTGCCGTTTTCCTGTCGGGTTTCCACCCGGCCCCCAGCTATTTGTCGCCGGAAACGCGAGTGCGAAGGGATCATCCGCTGCCGCAGGGTTCCCGAAGGCGGCCTGAACTCTGGCCGGTACCCAGCGAGACGGCTCACCCTTGGGCGGACGTGCAATGAATTTTGCCAGCAGTCTGAGGGCAATCTTGCCGCGGACAACAAGAAGTACTATCACTCCTACCCAGCACGTCGCACAGGAGTCGCCCCGTCTGCAACAAGTAGAACACCGCCGGTCCCAATCATTCGGCTGGATGCGCTTTGTCTTCAAGAGAGTTCTGCTCCATACGCTGGTATACGCAAGCATAGCTCTTTCAGCCTTCGCCAATTGCACTGTACCTGAAAACCCGATTGAGGCCGAGAACTGCCTCTCTGGCAATCCCCTAAATGATTGGTATGTCGAGGGAGCAGGCTCAGCGAACATTCAAGGCTTTACCACCGACATGAGTGTGAACGTGGGTCAGACGGTTTTCTTCAAAATCGCCACGAATGCTATGGAGTACCGCATCGATATCTACCGCTTGGGTTATTATCAAGGCAAGGACGCGCGCCTCATTGCCTCCGTTTCACCTTCGGCGTCCCTACCCCAGGCTCAACCTCCTTGCCTGACGGACAGTTCGACTGGCCTAATAGACTGCGGCAACTGGGCGATTTCAGCGTCCTGGACCGTACCGAGCACTGCCACGTCAGGAATCTATTTTGCCAAACTCCTACGGCTGGATACCGGCGAGGCGAGTCCCATAATTTTTGTCGTGCGCAACGATTCCAGCCATTCCGACATTCTGGTGCAGACGTCCGACACAACCTGGCAGGCTTACAACGACTACGGCGGGAACAGTCTTTATTCGGGAAACCCGGTCGGCCGCGCTTACAAAGTGAGTTACAACCGGCCGGTCAACGACTTTCTGAGTGACTTTTTCAGTAACGAATTTAACATGATTCGCTGGCTCGAGGCGAACGGGTACGACGTCAGTTATTTCGCTGGCGTGGATACGGACCGCAACGGCGCGCTGATTACCCAGCACAGAGTCTTCATGTCTGTGGGGCATGACGAATACTGGTCGGGTGGACAGCGCGCCAACGTGGAAGCTGCTCGCGACGCCGCCGTGAATCTGGCATTCTTTAGCGGCAACGAAGTCGTCTGGAAGACCCGCTGGGAAGCAGGCATTGATGGCACAAATTCGCCCTACCGAACGCTCGTCTGCTACAAAGAGAGGTTTGCAGACCCGGTAATCGATCCCCTCGATCCCCCCACCTGGACGGGCTTGTGGCGGGACCCGCGCTTCAGTCCGCCAGCCGACGGGGGCCGCCCGGAAAATGCATTGAGCGGCACGCTGTCCACCGTGAGCGCGCCTGCAAACGACCCGATCAACGTGCCCCAGGCTGACGGCAGAATGCGCTTCTGGCGGAACACCAGCGTTGCAACACTGGGGCCGGGGCAGGTCTATACGCTTCCCACGGGAGTGCTTGGCTATGAGTGGGATGAGGACGCTGACAATGGGTTCAGGCCTGCGGGTCTCATACGACTCTCGACCACCACTGTGCCAGTGTCCACCTACCTCTACTACTCTCCGTCAGGCTACTACTTTGGGAATGCCATCGCCACGCATCACTTGACCATGTACCGGGCTCCGAGTGGAGCCTTGGTTTTCGGAGCCGGCACGATACATTGGTCTGCGGCGGTGGAGAACGATCATGGTGGGTTCTCTGGCGTGCTTGCCGATCCCAATGCGAAGCAGGCCACCGTGAATCTTCTCGCAGACATGGGAGTTCAACCCGCAACCCTTCAAAGCGATCTCGTGCCAGCAACTGCTTCCACGGATACTTCCCCGCCTAGGTCAACCATCACGTCGCCTGCCCCCGGAACCACGGTAACTACGGGTTCTGTAACTGTTTCGGGTACGGCGCAAGACTTCGGTGGCGGCGTGGTTGGAGCTGTTGAGATCTCGCTGGACGGTGGAAAAACCTGGCACCCCGCGGCTGGACGTGAGAATTGGAGTTATAGCTTCACAACCGGTAATTCTGGAACTCTTAGCGTCCAGAGTCGAGCGGTGGATGACAGCGGCAATCTGGAGGTTCCCAGCCCAGGCATTACAGTCACCGCAGTTCCGCAACCGTGTCCATGCACCATTTGGCCGAGTACGGCCGCGCCTGCGACTGTCGATGCTGGACCCTACTCGCCACTGGAACTCGGGGTGCAATTCCGAGCGGACAGCAACGGATATATCACCGGCATTCGCTTTTACAAGAGTGCCGCCAACACCGGCGTGCATGTGGGCAACCTATGGAGCAGCTCAGGCGCGCTCCTTGCGAGTGCTACCTTCACCGGAGAGACCGCTTCGGGCTGGCAGCAGGTGAACTTCTCAAATCCCGTGGCCATCACGGCGAATACGCTGTATGTGGCCTCCTACCACACCAGTGTGGGGGACTTCAGTGCGGACTGGAGTTACTTCGCGACCGCCGGCGTGGACAACGCCCCCCTGCATGTCCCAGCAGATGGCGGCGGCAACGCGAATGGCGTGTACGCGTTCGCCAGCGCCAGCGCTTTCCCTGCGAATACATACAACTCTTCGAATTTCTGGGTGGACGTGGTCTTCAACTTCAATGTTAGGGCGCCTCTCCCCCTCTCAGTCAGCACGACCTCACTCCCAAACGGCACCCAATCCGCAGCGTATAACCAGAGCCTCGCGGCCGTCGGCGGCACCACCCCGTATAGTTGGGCGCTTTTTTCCGGGACTCTGCCATCAGGCTTGACTCTGTCCACCAGCGGACAGATCTTCGGCACGCCGACCACTGTGACGGCCAGCAACTTCACCGTTCAAGTGACCGATTCGGGTGCTCCTGCGCAGACGGCCACTCAGGCATTGAGCATCACCGTCGATCCAATCGTCTCCTCGCTGACGCTGAGCCCAACAAGCGTTGTTGGCGGCGTGCAATCTTCCACTGGCACGGTGACGCTAAACGGGCCAGCTCCCGCAGGGGGCGCGCAAGTCCTGCTTTCCAGCAGCAACACAGGGGCGGCCACCGTGCCTTCCAACGTGACCGTTCCAGCCGGAGCCACCAGTGCGACCTTCACGGTCAGCACCAGCCCGGTGTCGTCATCGACCTCGGTCGCCATCTCGGGGTCCTATAACGGCAGCACTCGGACAGCCTCGCTCACCGTGACGCCTCCCACCGTCTCCTCGCTAGCACTCGGACAGCCTCGCTCACCGTGACGCCTCCCACCGTCTCCTCGCT
>QHZM01000097.1 GCA_003224665.1 Acidobacteriota bacterium | reverse complement strand
CGCCGATTACGCCAAAAATAACATCAGCCGCGAGGAACTGGACGCCGCGGGGCGAAAAGCCACCGAGTTCTGGATCCGCAAGCAGGAAGAGCTCGGGGTGGACGTGCTTGTGGACGGAGAAATGTATCGCGGCGATATGGTGGCGTACTTCGCCGAGCACCTCGAGGGTTTCGAAGAAGGCGGCCTGGTCCGCTCTTACGGCAACCGCTATTATCACAAACCCATCATCCGCGGCGAGGTCCGGTGGGAAAACCCGGTCACCGTGGAGTGGTGGAAGTACGCGCAGAGCCTGACGTCGAAGCCGGTCAAGGGGATGCTCACGGGGCCCTATACGATTATGGACTGGTCGTTCAACGAAAAATACCCGACCCGGCGGGATGCCTGCCTGGCCCTGGCGCGCGAAATCCGCAAGGAGGTCGAAGCACTGGTCAAGGCCGGAGCCAAGATCATCCAGATTGACGAGCCGGCCAGTTCCGTCCGGCCGGAAGAGTTGCCCTTGATCGTGGAAGCGATGCGCATCGTCACGGCAGGGCTACCCGCATATTTCATCAGCCATCTTTGCTACGGGGCGTTTGAGACCATCTACCCCGGCATGCTCGAACTTGCCGTCGATAACCTCGACCTCGAGATGTCGAACAGCGGCCTCGACTTGCTCGAGCTTTTCAAGAAGCACCGTTACACGAAGGACATCAGCTTCGGCGCCGTGGACGTCCATTCGCACGTCGTGGAAGACCAGTCGGTCGTCCAGCAGCGGCTGAGGCGCGCGCTGGAAGTCATTCCGCGAGAGGCCGTATGGGTTGACCCCGACTGTGGGCTGAAGACACGGTCGGTTGAAGAGGCCATCGCCAAGCTGGACGCCTGCGTCAACGCCGCCAGGGCCCTCAGGAACTAAGAGTCACACTCCGTGCTGAGCGATAGGGACAATTCCGGTTCCCCTCTTCATCCTCGCTTCGCCCGTCGCCGTTCAACATCCGTAAAACCAGCGCAGGACCCGACCTGTCCCAAAAGAATTCTGAACTCTCCACCCTACGCTCGTCGCCCTTCCCTCCCCTTATGACCACCAGCCTGCGTCTCCCGTTCACATCCGAAAAGAAAAAAATCCTCCTGGCTCTTGCGACCGCCGTAGGTCTGCGGATGCTCGGGCTCTTCCTGGTGTTGCCGGTATTCACGCTGTACGGCCTGCAATTCACTTCGTCGAGATTCCTGGCGGGCTTTGCCTTCGGCGCCTATGGTCTCACGATGGGCCTTTTACAGATCCCCTTCGGCCGGCTCTCCGACCACATCGGCCGGCGGACGGTCCTGATTTTGGGCACGGTCGTCTTCAGTCTCGGGGCCTTTCTTTGCGCTATCCCTCACTGGTTCCCGAGTGGAATTCAAATCGGCGTGCTGATTTTCGGACGGCTTGTGCAGGGCGGAGGCGCGATCATCTCGACCGCCTTCGCTACCGTCGCCGACCACATCGAGCCCGAGCGCCGATCGACGGCAATGGCGATCCTCGGCATCCCTATCGGCGTGGCGGCCGCGCTCGGCGTGCTCGCCGGCCCTGTGATCGCGGGAAAGCTCGGCATCGCCTCCCTGTTCTGGCTGACCGGGATTCTCGGCCTCGGGAGCCTGTGGCTTCTGGTCAGCTCACTCCCGAAGACTCCGTCGAAAAAGACCAAGCCGGCCCCTCTCGGAGAGGTCTTGCGAATCAAGCGGCTCCTGGCCCTTGACTGCGGCGGTTTTCTCATGAATTTTTTCATTTCCACTTTCTTCTTTTATTTCCCGCTCATCATGAGGGACCAGCACCACATGACGATGTCGCGCTATTCAAACATCCTCCTGCCGATGATCATGGTGAGCGGCGTTACGATGTTCGGATTCTCACGGGGAGCGGACCATGGCTGGGGGAACGCTCTGGCCGCGATCGCGTTCCTGATTTTTCTCCCCTACGCCCTGCTCTTGTTCAGGCCCGATCTGGTGGGGATGGACCCGGAACGCCTGACGGCGTTCGTCATCGCAGGCACGCTCTTCTATATTGCCTTTACCGGGCTCGAACCGATCCTCCCGAGCCTGGTCAGCCGGTTTGCGCCAGGAAGCGCCTATGGCACCGCGCTGGGCTTTTTTAACACGACGCAGTTTCTCGGCAGCGCGGTGGGCGGCCCGGTGGCGGGAAAACTTTGGCGGTATCCTCCTACCTACGTCATGACCACCTTGATGGCCTGCGGGGTTGCGGGCTCTCTCCTGATGCTCGCGGCCCGGCCTGGGAGCAAGAGCCACTAAGCCCGGTGTCTGTCGAGCACGCTGTTTTTCGGGAAAGGTCCGCCTGAGGAAGAGGTGCCCTTACTTTCTTCGGTGGGAGAAGAGGAGTATTTTCCGGTTAGATGCTATGAGCCAAGAAAGCACGGCCAGGCGACCCGAAGCAGCGCAAGGCCAGACATCAGACTTGTTCGAGCCTCACCCCGTAGAGCGCCCGGTTCGTTCCATCAATCCGACGTCGCCAGACCACGCGCGCCGTGATTTCGGCCTCGTTGCTTCCAGGCGAGTAGCCAACTGTAAGTCTAATGAGTTCGCCTTCGTTCATGGCCAGCGTCGAGGCGAAACAAACGCCGGTGGTCGAAAGGTTCTCTGTCCGCGCAACCTCTTCCCGCTGGTCCGCGAGACGGATGCGGACAGGGAGTTTGACGGTGACGCGCTTGGCGCGGCGCCGCTCCGCCCCTGTTTCCGACTCGGGCGCAGAAGTCGTTTGCGTTGGCTGATTCGGCACCGCCTCCTCGGCCTCCGCCTCGACGAAGGCAAACACCCAGTCCGTCGCAGCGCCACACTTCTCGCATTGCCGGCTGAGTGCCGATTGACTGACCAGGGTCCGATAGTCCGCAAGCGCCAACTGCGCCAGTTCTCGGGAGCGGCATTTCGAACACTCGAGCAGGGCGTCGATGACCTCTTCCGCCACCGAACTCGAAGTCTTGCCGGGAAAGTTGATACCCCAGAAATTTACATCCGGCTCCAGGCATTCCACGCCCCATTCCGGGCCTTCGCTGAGCAAGTCCGTCGCCTTCGCGACAATTCGGAAAGGGCAAGCCATTTTGGTCCGGGGGTTGGTAATGGTCACCTGATCATTCGGCCGGACGGCTCTCTTTAAGCGGATGCGAGCACCGTGGCGGTTGATCACGAGCGTGTAAGTCTTCTCGCTGATCGGCTTCCCGTCCGCGCCCGTCCCTGTAACTTCGATCGGTATCCTGAGAAGGATGCGCTCGGTGCGTCGCTTCTTCTCTTCGCCTTGAGGGGCAGATTTTTTAACCATTATTGGAGCACACTTTACACCACTCGCCGCGCCGCCGGCACGGTCAATCTTCAAGATATTAAGGCGAAATTCTAAAGCGCCAGCAAGGGGAAGCGCAGGTGCCGCGGCCTGAGGAGCAATACAAAAATCCTGACGTCGACGGGTGGCGCTTTCCGCTTGGCGACAAACCGACGAAGCGTGGCCCGTTACCGCTGGGGTGCCGGCTCTAACCCTTAATGGACCCATCGAGTGAAAAGACCGCACTACGCCGGTCGTGCCACCATGTTTCCCCTACGACCCAATGGGGTATAATATTCTTCAGAGTAGGTCTTCGAGATAAGCCGGCTCGAGGCAGGGACGCCACGCATGGCCACACTCAAAGAGGTCCTGGACCGAAACATTCGAGAGGGCGAGCTCTACGAGAAGCTCGACCGCGGCTTTGTGCGCTGTTTCGCTTGCGGCCACTGCTGCCGGATTCCCCCGGGCCAGGTAGGCGTTTGCAAAGTCCGCTTCAACGAGGGCGGCGAGCTCTTCGTGCCGTGGGGCTACGTGGGCGGAGTGCAATGCGACCCGATCGAAAAGAAGCCGTTTGCCCACGCCTTCCCCGGCGGCCTGGCCTACAGCTTCGGCATGATGGGATGTGACCTGCACTGCTCCTATTGCCAGAACTGGGTTACCTCCCAGGCGCTCCGAGACCCCTCTGCCATCGCGGCTCCGCTGCGGGCGACGCCGGAAGGGCTGGTGCGCGAGGCCATGCGCCTCGGCGCGCGCGCCATCGTCAGCACGTATAACGAGCCGTTGATTACCAGCGAATGGGCCGTGGCCGTATTCAAGGAGGCCCGCGCAGCCGGCCTGGCCACCGGCTTCGTCTCCAACGGAAATGGCACTCCTCAAGTGCTCGAGTACCTCTGTCCCTGGATTGACCTCTACAAAGTGGACCTGAAAAGTTTCGACGACCGCCATTACCGGCAACTGGGCGGGCGACTTGAGCCCATCCTCGATTCGATTCGAATGATCCACCGGCTGGGGTTCTGGCTCGAGATCGTTACCCTGACGATTCAGGGTTTCAACGACTCCGACGACGAACTGACCCGCCTGGCCGATTACCTCGTCAGCGTTTCCCCGGACATACCCTGGCACGTGACGGCCTTCCACAAGGACTATAAAATGACCGACCCTGCGGACACGTCCGCGGAGACG
>QHZM01000173.1 GCA_003224665.1 Acidobacteriota bacterium | reverse complement strand
GATTTTGAAATACTCGACCGACCGTGAAAGCGCGAACGAATTCGGAGGGATGATGCACACCGGGCCTCGGAACTCGACAAAGGAACGTTCGTCGAAGTGTTTGGGATCGACGATGGTGCTGTTGACGTTCGTGAAAATCTTGAACTCGTCGGCCACTCTCAGGTCGTATCCGTAGGAAGAAAGACCATAGGAAATAACGCCTTCGCGCACCTGGCTTTCGGCGAACGGATTGATCATGTCGTGTTCGCGGACCATCCTGCGAATCCACCGGTCACATTTGACAGCCATTGAGGGAACCTCGGGGTTGAATTCAATTTGACTCGTTCACGGGACGAAGCGTGAATCTGCGGCCCGCGGCGTAAAGAGCGACGCATGATAGTACAGGAGAATTGGCTTGACAACGGCGAACCCCGTTTCTTAGGATGAAGTCCCCTTTTCTCAGGAGGTTAGCGTGATCAAGCTCGACATCGTCAATGAGGTCGTGGGGCGCACGGGAATCACCAAGACGAAGGCTGAGCTCGCCGTCGAGACGGTCTTCAAATCTATGAAAGATGCTCTGGCAAAGGGCGACCGCATAGAGTTGCGCGGGTTCGGCGTCTTCAACGTGAAGCCCCGCAAGACCGGCATCGGCCGCAACCCGCGCACGGGCGCGGAAGTCAGCATTCCTCCCGGCAAGGCGGTGCGCTTTAAGCCCGGCAAGGAGCTTCAGGCGCTCTCCTGATCCTGGTCATTCAAATCCAAACACAGATACCCGCGCGGCGTTCGGCCGGGGACTGGGTCGGAGAATTCCCGGCCACCCTACATGATGCTGACCGGGTCCACGTCAATAACGACGGACTGGCGAGGAATCCCCTGCTGCTCGCAGTGGCGCACGAGCCGGTGCAGGACGTCGTTGAGACGCGCGCGCGACGCCGCCTTCACGAGAAACTGGATCCGGTGAGACCCTTTGATTTTCGCCAGCGGCGCCGGATTGGGTCCCAGGACTTTGATCCCTTGATTGTTGCCCGCCATCCGAGCAAAAAAGTCTCCAATCTGTTTGGCGACGCGGGCAGCTCGCTCGAGCTTGGAGTCCTGGGCGAGCACGTTCGCCAGGGCAGTGTGCGGCGGGTAATGCATCATCCGCCGGAAGCCCATCTCTCTTGAAAAAAATCCTTCGTAGTTTTGCTCAGCCGCCAGGCGAATCGCGTAGTGCTCCGGATAGAATGTTTGCACGAGCACTCGCCCCGGCGAATCCCCCCGCCCGGCTCGCCCCGCCGCCTGGGTCAAAAGCTGGAACGTTCGTTCCGCGGCTCGAAAATCGGGAAGAGCGAGTCCTATATCCGCGGAGACGACTCCGACCAGCGTCACGCCCGGAAAATCGTGCCCCTTGGCGATCATCTGCGTGCCAACCAGGATGTCGATCTTGCCTTCGCGAAAATCGGAAAGGATTTTCCGAAATTGGCCTGCCCGCCGCGCCACGTCGCGGTCCATGCGGCGGACGCGCCCGCTCGGGAAGAACTCGGCAAGCTTCTGCTCCAGTTTTTCCGTTCCTTCGCCGACGTAATGAAGGTACTCGCTGCCGCAGGACGGGCACGCGGACGGGATGCCGCTCGAGTACCCGCAATAATGGCAAATTAACTGGTGCTCCCGCCGGTGGTAGGTCAGCGAGATCGAGCAATTCCGGCAGCGCTCGGTCTCGCCGCAGCTCCGGCAGACCAGGAACCAGGAATAACCGCGGCGGTTGAGCAGGACCAACGTCTGCGCGCGGGCGCGGAGCTGCACCTCGATTTCTTCCTTGAGGCGGCGGGAAATCGGGACCTGGGTATGCGTCTCACGAAACTCATTCCGCATGTCCACGATCTCGACGCTGGCGAGCGGCCGGCCCCCGATGCGCTCCTCGAGGAGACAGCGGGAGTATTTCCCCTGCCTCGCATTCCAGGCGGACTCGAGCGAAGGCGTGGCCGACCCGAGGACGGCCAGGGCCTTGGCCAGGCGCGCCCGCACCACCGCGACGTCCCGCCCGTGATAGCGGGGCGTTTCCTCCTGCTTGTAGCTCGGGTCGTGCTCCTCATCGACAATCACTACTCCAAGATCGGCAAGCGGCGCAAAAACGGCTGAACGAGTCCCCAGGACAACTTTTGCTTCGCCAGATTGCGCTCGCCACCAATCGTCCCGCCTTTCGCTTTCGGTCAACCCGCTGTGCAGGACGGCCAGCCGCTCCCCGATTCGCGCTCGAAACTGCGCCTCGATGGACGGGGTCAACGCGATTTCCGGCACCAGCATCAGGGCTGAACGCCCCCGTTCCAGGCAGTAAGCGATCAGCCTTAAATAGACCTCCGTCTTTCCGCTGGCCGTCACGCCCTGAAGCAACGCTGCGCTGAACTCCCGGGCATCGAGGCGGGCTCTTAATTCGTCCAGGACTTGACCCTGCGCGGCATTGAGCGCAGGCGGAGAACCAATGACGGCCGGCCCGGCACCCGCATGGTCTTGGGCAGACCCTTGTTGCTCCAAGACCTCCAGAATGCGGCGCGCGACGGGAGACGGCCGCGGCCGCGCCCCCGGGAACGGCCCGGTCGCGAGCGGCATCGGGAGCGGAGCGGCCAAACTCACCGCCAGCGTCTCCCTCCGCGTTCGCTCGCGGTCCACCCGTGAGAGCGTCACCCAGCCCTCTTTCAGCGCGCGCTCGAGGAGAGTTGGCGAGCCTCGGAATTTTCGGCGGACGGCATCAACCGTCGTCTCCGTTTGCCTGGCGAGGAAACGAAGAAATCCAGCTTCCTCGCAGCCTTGGACTTCTTCGAGGAGGCTGCCGGAGAGTTCTTCAAGCTGCTGCTTCCCGAGACTGGTAAGCTCCAGCACACGCGCCCGCTGGGTTTCCGCGCGGAGTGGGAGCATGGCGGAAAAGACTTCCCCGACCGGCGCCAGGTAGTAGTCCTGGATCCAGAGGCCCAGCGTCAGGAGCTCCGGAGAGAGGACCGGTCCCGGATCGAGGACGCGCAAGATGGCGCGCACCTTGATGCCCGGAGCAAGCCGCTCAACCGGTTCGAGCGCGACACCCACGACCTGGCGCGCCCCGAGAGGCACCACGACGCGCTGGCCCGGCCGGACCTCCATCGAGTCCGGCACGAGGTAAGTGAGCGGCTGGCGTATCGCGGCCATCACCGCGACATTGACCAAACGTTCTCGAGATTTCTTTCTGCCCATCAGGCCTCGTATTTACCCGGAAATATGTCTTTTCACTACGAGCTTTCAGGGCGGGCCACCGCGTGGGGTTTCAGCGACCCTGGAGGGTCAGGCTCCGGCAGAGTCAGCCATCGGCGGAAGGTTCTCGTCCACAAGGCCGCGAGGTGCGACACTTCATTTCCGGCCTCTCGGCCGAACGACTTAAAGCCCGGCGAGGCTGGCGCGCGTGGCCACTAGATTCGCGTAAAGGTTGCCGAGCCGCTCGAGCATCTGGACCGCTGCGGGAAAATTCCGCCGGTTGATATGCTCAATATTGAGCCCGAGCGGAGGAGGGTCAGGCGGGAGATTGTCGAACACATCCATGAGGATGCGCTGGGCGAGGTCGAGCGAGCGTTCAAGGCAAGTCTCCGCCGCCGCGGGCGAAGATTCCCCCGCTCGCTCGCCGACGAGCAGAAAACGGTCGAGGTCAGGCGGAATGTCCACTCCCAGCCAGCGGAGGAACTCGAGGTCACGAGGGTGGCTGACCGGCGCGAAGCTCAGGAAAATGCGCGCCTCAAGCCCATTCAAGCGCTGGATCAGTCCCACGATGTCGTTTGAATCAAACAAGATCTGGGTGGTGAAGAAGACGACACCGGCGTCGTTTTTGCGCCGAATCCGGTCGGCCTCGTGAGCGCGGCTGGGAATGGAAATCCCGCCCAGGCTTATCGGGAGCTTTCGAGAAGCCACCTGCTCGGCGGCCTCGAAGACCGTCGGCCCGGGATAGCGAACTTTGCTCGACTCTCCGCCGACCAGGACGACATAACGAATGCCGAATTCCTCGTAGGTCTCTTCGAGCCAACGGACCTGATCGGGCTCATGAACAACTACGCGGTTCAACACTACATCGGTATCGAGGTCGCTGAGGATCCGCCTGCCCAGCAACCGGGGTTCAACACGTTCCACAAACCGGTGCGTGCGCTCCGAGCCGCGGTCTTCATCCCGTATTTCAGGCAGGTTGACCGCGTCAATCAGGTGCCCGACTTTTTTAATCTCGGAAAGAGTGGCCTCGATGGCCTCCGGCTTGCCCGCGGCGGGCGGCACCATCTCAAACAAGGTCAACGGAACCGCAGGATTCAGAAGCTTGTCCTTCAGTGTCATCGGTCGCTTTCTGCGCTTTGTCGGTGTAATGGCCGCCGCCGCAAGTCTTACCAGCTTAGACTGAAGCGCCGCAAATCGCAACAACCCGCCTTGAGCCGTAAATTCTCTCAGACTTTAACTGGACACCGCGGCCCGTCCAACCTAAAATCCCGCCGACAGTCATCAGGGAGGTTCACCATGGCAGGCATCGGAATCAGCCGGCGAGGATTTCTCGGGAGCACGGCAGCGGTCGGGCTCGGCGTGCTCGCCCATCCTTCGTTCAGTGCAAGAGCGTTCGGGGCGAATGACCGCATCGTCCTGGGCATCATCGGCGCGGGCGGCATGGGCCGCGGCCATATGGAAAACTTCAAAAATCTCGGGGCCGAGTGGGGTGCGGTCTGTGACGTTTACGAAGTGAATCTGGAAGCAGGGCTCGAGATCGCGGGACCTCAATCGAAAGGCTACGCGGACCACAGAAAGCTGCTCGAAAGGAAGGATATTGACGCTGTGCTCATCGCCACGCCCGAGCACTGGCACCACAATCATCTGGTGGACACCGTCCAGGCCGGGAAAGACGCTTACTGCGAAAAACCGATGTCCTGGTCCATCGAACAGGGCGCGGATATGGTGGCCCAGGTCCGCAAGACTGACCGTATCGTCCAGGTCGGAATGCAACGTCGAAGCTCCCCGGCCATTCATGAGTGCAAGCAACTGATCGAACAGGGCATGCTGGGTGAGATCAATCTGGTGCGCGCGGAATGGTACTGGAACGTCAACTTGAGGACCCGATACGTGCTGCCCAACAAACTCGATTGGGACCGGTTTGTCGGACCGGCCCGCAAGCAGCCTTTCGACGCGGTCCGTTACCGCAACTGGCGCTACTTCTGGGACTTTTCGGGCGGGAATATGACCGACCAGGGCACCCACCTGGTCGACGTCGTCCAATGGTTCACAAACACGACCCAGCCCCGCGCGGCTTATTGCTCCGGCGAGGTCTATAAACTCCAGCCCTCGGAGACCCCGGACACTTTCTGCGCTGTCTTCGAATATCCGCGATTTACCTGCACCTGGACGCTCTGCTACAGCAACTCTTTCCAAAGCGGGTGGGGACTTGTCTTCCAGGGACAGAAAGGGACGCTCGAACTTTGCGAAAGCGGTTATCGCATTTACGGGGAGCCTTGGACCGGCGGGGGGACCAGCTACAGCCGCTGGGGCGCGCCCCCGCCACAGATCGAAAAACTTCCAGGAGGGCTGACTTCAACCCTGCCCCACATCCAGAATTTTCTGGAATGTGTAAAGACCCGCAAGCAGCCGAACGCCACGGTGGAGCTCGGCCATCAGGCGGTGCGGACCCTTCACCTCGCCAACGTCGCCCATCACAAGAAGACTCGCGCCGCGCTGGCGGAGGACGGGACCACTGTGACCACTTGACGTCGCGCAATCGAAATCTGCGCGGCGGGAAGAGTTTGGGCGGTCTCGATGCAGGGCCGGGTTCCGACAGCCCCGTCCAAGGACACTGCCGGTGTCGGCCAAAAAGCCGGCTCAAGGAGGATTTGCTACGGGCGCGCCGCGAGGAACTTGCGGATTTTCTCAAAATCTTCCCGGAGGATTTTTTCCTCGCGCGGGTTGCGGAGGATATAGGCGGGATGGAAGGTAGCGAGAGCTTTCGCGCTCCCGTAGTCGAAGAACTGGCCGCGGATTTTTGTAATGCCTTCCTTTAAGCCCAGAAGGGTGTGCACCGCGGGAGCGCCCAGACAGCATACAAGTCGCGGCCGGATGGCCTCAATCTGCCGGAAGAGGAACGGCGAGCAGGTTTCGATTTCGTCCCGCTCGGGAGTGCGGTTACCCGGCGGGCGGCACTTCACGACGTTGCCAATATAGACATCCTCGCGCTTCATGCCGATAAACTGGATCAGGCGGTTCAAGAGCTGTCCCGCGCGGCCGACAAACGGCAACCCCTGTTCGTCTTCGTCAGCCCCGGGCCCCTCGCCGACAAAGACCAGCTCGGCATGAGGGTTCCCCTGTCCAAAGACAATCATCTTTCGCCCGGCCGCAAGCCGGCAACGTTGGCAGTCGCCGAGGTCCGCACGGATTTCCTCCAGGCTCTCCGGCTTGCCGCGCGCGGGCGACGGCGGGGCTTCGAACAGGTTGAGCGACCGCGCGTGAAGACCCCCGATGATCGCAGGCGTTGCTTGGGCCGGCGGGACCGATTGTGCGGTTTCCTCAGGTTTGGGTTTTGTGATTGCTGGGGCAGCGGCCACCTCTGTGTGTCTCGCCGGTTCTTCTTTCTGTAAACGGGCTTCGCGGGGATTTGACGGCGCTGGCTGCCGGACTTCGCCCACGCCGGGGGGCCTGCGATAAAAGTCCTCGATCCCCAGTTCCCGATAAAATTCGAGCCACGCAGCCAATTGCTGCCGCAGACGCTCATCCACAGGCATTACCAGGGAGTCTCAATTCGCTGGAACCCACCCGCCGGCTTCTCGAGCGCGAAAACTTCAGAAGCGAGCCCGCAGGCACCGGCCAAGCCCGCTTACCGCCGCACCCGCGACTTCATTTCGACCACTTGATCGAGCACGCGCTTCGCGACGTCGAGTTTGCTCATTTTTTCGAGCGGAATCTCGCGCCCGTCGGGAAAGATGAGGGTCACAATGTTGGTATCTACTTCGAACCCGGCGCCTTCGCGCGTTACGTCATTGGCCACGATCAGGTCGAGCCCTTTTTCCCGGAGCTTCTGGGAGGCATTTTCAAGCACGCGTTCCGCCTCAGCGGCGAAACCAACGACCACCTGACTCGGACGTCGGCGCCGCGCAATTTCCGCGAGGATATCCCGCGTGGGCTCCACCTCTATCGTCGAGAAGCCGTCACGCTTTTTAATCTTTCCATTTTGAGATTCGGCCGGGCGGAAATCGGCAACCGCGGCCGCCATCAAGACGACCGAGGACTCATCCAGATGGCGAAAGACCGCTTCAGCCATTTCTTCGGTCGTTCGGACGCGCTCGAAGTGGACGCCTTGTGGCGGCTCGAGACTCGCAGGACCGCTCACCAGGCTCACGCGGGCGCCCCGCCGCCGGCTGGCCTCGGCGAGCGCGTAACCCATTTTCCCTGAAGACCGGTTGCTGAGGTAACGGACCGCATCCAGAGGTTCCTCGGTCCTGCCCGCCGTTACCAGGACTTTTTCGTCCCGAAGGTCTTCTCGTATGCCCAGGGTAACGAAGAGCGCCCGGGCAATCGTTTCGACGGAGGCAAGACGGCCCGGCCCCGTCATGCCGCAGGCCAGGTAGCCCTCGTCGGGGTCGAGAATCGTGGCTCCGCGCCCGCGCAAAATATCGAGGTTTTCCTGCGTGGCGGGGTTTTCCCACATGTTCACATTCATCGCGGGCGCGATGATCAGAGGGGCCCTGGTGGCCAGGCAAAGGGTCGTGAGAAAATCGTCCGCGATCCCGCGAGCGATTTTGGCGATGGTGTTGGCCGTAGCAGGCGCGACAACGAGCGCGTCAATGTTTTGCGCCACAGCGATATGCTCGATGGCGCTTTCGACATTGGGTTCGCCACCCGAAGTGGCGAACATGTCCGTGATGACCTTTCGGCCTGAGAGCGACGCGAGCGTGAGCGCAGTGACGAACCTTCGGGCGCTGCGAGTCATGATCACCTGGACTTCCAGGCCTTTGTCCTGAAGCACCCTCACGAGCTCCGCCGCCTTATAAGCAGCGATGCCTCCCGTGACTCCCAGCGCCACTCGCATAGCCAAGGTCTCGCCGTCAAGGACTCGCAGTCAGGCGCAAGAACATCTGAGCCAACCTCACCACTTCGTCCTGGTTCATCTTACACCCTATTTGGACAGCTTCGTCTTCCTGGCCTTCTCGCCGTTATTCGAAGCCAGTTCCAGGTTCTGGAATGGCACCAGACCGGCTTCTACTTCCTGCTGGGCTACCTTGGTCAGCTTTTTGCTTTGAGTCTGGATCATAGGCTTGGCCCCAGCTTGCAGTTGTCGCGCCCTCTTGGCCGCGACCAGGATGTATCGAAATTTGCTGTCAATGCCCTGAGGGAGTTGCATTTGGTGTTATCCTCCAAAAGTCATGCAGATTTCGCGGGCTCGCGGGCTCTGGTGGTCTCGGCGTAGCCGAGTCGCCAGGACAACCGACCGCAGCGCCTGCGTGGCCCGAGACACCCGGTCGTTCACCACCAGGTAGTCGTATTCGGTCCAGTGAGCGATCTCCTTCCGCGCGGCTGCCAGCCTCCTCTCGACCACCTCAGGGGGATCTGAGCTTCGCTGCCTCAATCGGCGCCCCAGCTCTCGGAGGGAAGGCGGCAGCACGAAAACGCTGACCGCGTCGGGCAATCGCCGCCGGACCTGCCGGTGGCCTTGCACATCAATATCCAGCAGAACGTCCCTGCCGGCCTCCCGGGCCGCGCGGACCCGCTTCCATGGAGTTCCATACAGGTGGCCGTAGACCCTTGCCCACTCGACAAACTCGCCCTCCGCGATCAAACGCTTGAAACGCGGCGTCGACATGAAGTAGTAATCCCGCCCGTCCTTCTCGCCCGGCCTCGGCGGACGAGTCGTGCAGGATATCGAAAACGTCAAACCGGAAAGGGAGGTCCTGAGGCGTCGGATCAGCGTCGATTTCCCCGCTCCGGAGGGCGCCGAAATCACAATGACGCTCCCCTCCCGGAGCGCGCGCTTTCGGGGCTTGACCACGTTCACTCGATGTTCTGTGCCTGCTCGCGCAATTTTTCGATCTCGGTCTTCATTTCTATGGCTTGCCGCGCGATCTCCAGGCCTGCCTCCGGCACGTCCGTCGTCTTGGAGAGCAAGGTGTTCGCCTCGCGGTTCATCTCCTGGAGCAGGAAATCCAGCTTCTTTCCGACTTCACGGGCTTCGCCCTGGTCGAGCAACCGCTTCGCCTGATCGAGGTGACTGCGGAAGCGCGTCAGCTCTTCCGATATGTCCGAACGCGAGGCCAGGTATGCGACTTCCTGGGCGAGACGCGCCCGATCGACTTCCACGGCCCCGAGGAGTTCCTTAATACGGGTCTCAAGCCTGTGCTGATAGAGCTGCGGCACTCTCCTCGCGAGGCCGTCTATATTTCTGCTCAACTCTTCCAGCCGCTTTAGCCGAGCGCGCAGATCCGTTTCCAGCGCCTCGCCTTCCCGGGCGCGCATTTGGTTGAGCTGCCGCAGAGTTTCGGACGCCAAACCCTCCATCGCTCGTTCGATGCGCTCAAGCTCCGCCGGCGTCAACTGGCCGTTTCCCGTCCCAACCATGCCGGGAATGCGAAGGAGCGAGACCGGGTCCGGCTCAGTCGTAAAGCCAAACTCGCTGCGCAACTGCTGGCAAGCCGAGGCGTAGGCTGCGAGCATTTTCCGGTTGAGTTCGAGTCCACCGGGACCCGCCTGCTCGAGACTGATCGTGACCTCAACGTGGCCGCGGGTCACGTGGTCTTTCACGACCCGGCGCAGTTGGGGCTCCAAAGGCTCGAGGGCGGCCGGCAGGCGAACTTGCAAGTCGAGGAAGCGGTGGTTCGTGGCTTTAATCGAAGCGGAAAGAGAGAAGTCCGCTTCCTCCGCCCTTACACGGCTGTAGCCCGTCATGCTTCGAATCATACCGGGTTCGCGGAACCGCACCCCTACGCCTTATGAATTGAACGCCTCGGACTCAGCTCGGCACGACGGACCTGTTCCCGGGGCTCTCAAGCTACCTCTCATCAATTTTACGGTTCGACGTCCACGAACTGCAGCTTGTGGAGTCGCTGGTAAATTCCACCCCGATTGATCAGGTCCTCATGCGTTCCGACTTCCGAAATACTGCCGCGGTCAAGAACAACGATCCTGTCAGCCCGTCGAACAGTTGAGAGCCTGTGCGCAATCACCAGCACCGTGCGCCCCGCCATGAGATTGCCGAGGGCGCTCTGGACAAGGAGCTCGGACTCCGTGTCCAGTTCCGACGTCGCCTCATCCAGAATCAACAGTGGCGGGTTTTTCAGCAGGGCCCGAGCGATGGCCATCCGTTGCCTCTGGCCGCCGGAAAGCCGCTGGCCGCGCTCGCCGATCTCCGTCTGGTATCCTTTCGGCAGCTCCATGATGAAGTCATGGGCCAGCGCGGCGCGGGCCGCCTCGACGACGGCCGTCTGACTCCAGGACTGGCTCCCGTAACAAATGTTGTTGAAAGCCGTGTCGTTGAAAAGGACCGTCTCCTGAGTGACCAGCCCGATTTGACCGCGCAGCGAGCTCACCTTCACGTCACGCACGTCGTAGCCGTCGAGGAGGATCCGTCCATGGGTCACGTCGAAGAACCTGCCAATCAGGCTGGCCAGAGTGCTCTTGCCGGCCCCGCTCGAGCCGACAATGGCGACCACTTCGCCTTTCCTGATCCGCAGATTGACGTTGCGCAAGAGCGGGATGCCATCCTCGTAGTCGAAATCGACGTGTTCGATGGCGATTTCGTCCTGGAACGGAGGCAATTCGACAGCGTCCGGTTTTTCCCCAACGTCCTGCGGCACCTCGAGATAACGGAAGACCTCCTCTGAAGCGCCCACAGCCTGTTGGACGGCGTTGTTCACTCCCGAAAGCCGCTTGATGGGCTCGTACATTTTGATCAGCGCGTAGAGAAAGGCCACGAATCCCCCGGCGGTCTGCGCGCGGTGGAGAATTTCATTGCGTTCGTAAAGCAGCAAGCCGGCTATGGTAATGGCGCCGAGCAGTTCCATCAATGGAGAGGTCGCGGCCTGCGCGCGCACCCATCGCAGGTTGGTCTTCAGGAGTCGCCGGGTAGCTGCCTTGAATTTGGCGACTTCGAACAATTCCATGACGAACGCCTTCACGATTCGAATCCCGGTGAATGTCTCCTGAAGCACGCTGTTGAGTTCAGCCATCTTGTCCTGGCTGGAACGGCTGGACTTGCGGATGTAACGCCCGATGTTCACCGAGGGGAACACGACCAGAGGAACCAGGAGAAGTGAGACGAAGGTCAGCTTCCAATCGATGTAGCACACCACGGCCAGCAGGCCAACCAGGGTGAAGACCTGCTTGAGGAAATCCGCTGAGACCTGCGCAACCGCATTCTGGATTTTGTCGATGTCGCTGGTGATGGCGGACATCAAGCGTCCCGTAGGGTTCTTGGTGAAGAAGGCGATGGACTGCTGGATGAGCTTGGAATAGACCAGATTGCGCAGGTCCCGTACGATGGAGTGTCCGATGAAATTGACGAAGTAGGTGGCGAAAAATTCCGAGAGTCCCTTGACCAGCGTCACCCCGATGATGGCGAGCGCGACGACGGTCCATTCGTTGTGGATCCGGCTGGGAATAAAGTCCTGCAGGTAAATTCCGCGGCCGTTGAAGGGCAACTGGAATAGCAGAATCCTTGACGCGGCGGGAGACTCAGGGCCGAGAACGCGGTCGAACACCGGCCGGATCAAAAGCGCGGTAAGCGCCTCGCAGGCTCCTACGACGGCCATCAAAACCACGGCCGCGAAGAAACGCCCAGTGTAAGGACGAAGGAATCCGAGGAGACGCTTGAATTGGCTCATTCAGTGTATAGCACCCAGTCCAGGGACACGATACTGGGGCCTGCGGCGCTCGTCGAAAATCTCCCTATAGTAATTCCTCAGTGAACCGAGCGTCAAGCAGCGGAGAGCGACCCGATTGCGGGCACATCAACCCAGAAAGAGCTAAGTGCTTCCGCTTCAATTAGTTATCAGGAAACAGGGCCTAAGAATCCGCCCCGGCCGGGGCGGCTCCAATCAAATCAAGCGCCATCGCCGCCGCTCCATATAGGGGAGAGTAAATTCCCAGTTCGGAAAGAACAATTTCTGTTGTGTAACCAATCGAGGGCGAGCCTAATTCTTCAAGAAACTCCCGCACCGGATCCAGCAGGACGCCGCCCGCCTGCGCCACCCCTCCGCCCAAAACGATCCTGTCCGGGTTTACGACTCGGATGATGATCAGAAGTGCCCGAGCGAGCCACCGCGCGGATTCCCGGAGGATTTGAGAAGCTGCCATGTTCCCTTCGGCTGCCGCCTGGATGACGGACTTCGCGGTGATTTTTCCAGCCCTGCCGCCGCTGAGCTCGACGATTCGGGAAACCTGTTCGGGCCTGCGAGAAGCCCAGTCCTGACCCCGGCGGGCGATTGCGGTTCCTGAACAAAATGTCTCGAGGCATCCCCTTCCCCCGCAGGAACACACCCCGCCCGAATCAGACACGGGAATGTGCCCAATCTCCCCGGCCAGATTGTCTTTCCCGCGGAATATCTTCCCGTCGCAGATCAACCCGCTTCCAATCCCGGTGCTGACTGTCACATAGACCATGGAGTGGGACCCTCGGCCCGCGCCGTAGCGATATTCTCCGAGCCCGCCTGCGTTCGCGTCATTGTCGAGACAACACTCCAAATTCAAGTTCTCCCGAACCCACTTTGCGAGAGGGAAGCTGGCCCAGCCCGGCGCATGGATCGAGCTGACTTGTTGGCGTCCAAGATCCACTGGGCCGCCGAAGCTGACGCCGCACGCCTTCACGGTGTAATCGGCCCTTTCCGTCAGGACGCGTGACCGCTCCCGGACTTGTTGGAGCATCCAGTCGCGGCCGCCCGAGCGCAACGTAGCGTCTTCGGATACCAGCAGGCGCCCTCCATCCTGATCGAACAGCCCTACCCGAAAGTGCGTGCCTCCAATGTCTATCCCAATCACGTAATTCACGAGACCCTCGCGCAATCGAGCCCGAGCCCTTCCGTAATTCGAGCTCGGGTGCTCATTTCAAGAAAACGCGCCTTTCAGCTCCGACCGAGGTCGCGGTGCACGATTTTGATCTTGTATCCCTCGCGCAGCAAGCCTTCGCCGATTTCCTCCGCCAGCGCCACCGACCGGTGTCGCCCGCCGGTACATCCGAGAGCAATGGTGAGGTAGCTTTTCCCCTCGCGGATGTAATGCGGCAGCAGGTAGAGGAGCAGGTCCATCACTCGCTCCGTGAATTCTTTCGTCTGGGGGTAGGAATCCATAAAATTCCGCACAGCGCGGTCGCGGCCGGTCTTGTTCCGCAGCCGCGCCAAGTAATTCGGGTTCGGGAGAAAACGCACGTCAAAGACCAGGTCCGCATCGGGCGGGACGCCAAAGCGAAACCCAAAAGAAAGGACGGAGATCAGGAGGGCCTTGCGGGCGGACAACCCGCCAAACCGCGTCTGGATGAAGTCCCGGAGCTCGTGGACGTTCATCCGGGTGGTATTGACGACGGCGTCGGCGAGCTGGCGCATGGGCTTGAGCAACATCCGCTCGAGTCGAATTCCTTCCCGGACGGGCAGGTCGCGACCGAGGGGGTGAGGTCGCCGCGTCTCCTCAAAGCGCCGGATCAGCGCCTGATCGGCAGCCTCAAGGAAGACCAGCGAAAGTTTCATATTGTCGCGCGACAGGCTGCGGTACATGCCGGGAAGCTGGCTGAGGGCTTCTCCTTCCCGAATGTCCACGACCACCGCGGCCCGGTCAATGCGACTCTGGGGCTCGGCGCACAGGTCCGCGAACTTGGGGATCAGGTCGATGGGGAGGTTATCCACACAATAAAAACCAAGGTCCTCGAATGCTTTCAGGACGGAGCCTTTTCCCGATCCGCTCAGGCCGGTAATGACGACAAATTGTCTGGAGGTTTTACTGGAAGCGGCTGTTTTCATGAGCACCCAAGCGGGGCGGAGCGGATCGGAGAACCTGTTCAGATGCCCGAAATCCCCCGCTTCCCCTGAGTTTCAAAGCCTTCGTTCGCTTGAGCGAAACGGGCGGTCTGAAGCACGGCTGCCCTTTGACACTTATTGCGCGGCCGAGTCAAGGCCTGAGGAGGCCTTTCCCAGCCGGTTCGGGCAGAAGTCCAGGAATATTCTCCTAGGGCTCGGGTTCGATCAGCCCCAGCTTGCCGTCAGGTCGCTGGTAAATGACGTTGACGCGCTCGGTCGCCGGGTTGCGAAAGACCACCACGCCGCTGCGCGTGGTATCCAGGGCTTCCACGGCCTCATGAATCGTCATGGGCTTGATGGGGATTCTCTCCATGGCGAGGACCCGGCGTTCTTGATGGCTCGAGCGTCCGGCCTTCGCGAGGACGTTCAACTGGATGGCGGCTGCCGGCTTGGGCCGGCGTTTGCGCGTGCGGCGTCTTCCGAGCAGCCGGACCGCCTGGCGCTCCAATTTGTCCAGCGCGCCCTTGATCGCGGTGCGGGCGTCACCGGTCTCCTCGATCCCCAACAAAGTGTGGTCCCGGATGGCCAAGGCCAGTTCCGCGATGCGCCGGTGCTTCTCCGCCGTCAAGATCACGTGCAACCCGAAACCTTCCCCGAGCAAGCGAACGAGCTTGCGAAGGTGTTCTTCTGTGTGCTGCCGCAAATCAGGTGTGATTTCCATCTGCCGGCCGGTGTAATCGATTCGCATGCAGAGACCTCCTCGAACCTCGGCGACGGAAATAAGAGCCCTAGTTTGCCCGTCAAGTTTTCACTCGGCGCTGGTGGGTGCTGGGAATGCGGAGATCTTCTCGGTACTTGGCCACCGTCCGGCGGGTCACGCAATAGCCCCCGTCGCGCAAGCGCTGGGTAATCTGCTCGTCGGTCAGGGGGTGAGTCGAGTCTTCTTCGTCAATCATTTTTTTGACCAGCCGCTTCAGGTTGAGCAAGGAGGTGGTGGCTCCGGACGGGCCCTGGACCGCCTCAGTGAAGAAGAACCGGAGTTCGTAAACTCCCTGGGGCGTGTGGACGTATTTGCCGGCAACGGCCCGGCTGACGGTTGAAGGGTGGACGCCGACCTCTTCCGCCACTTCTTTAATCATCATCGGCCGCAATTTTTCAATCCCAAAATCGAATAAGTCCCTCTGCCGGCGAATAATGGCCTCACAGACTTTAATGATCGTCTGCTTGCGTTGCTCGATGTTCTTGATGAGCTGGATGGCGGAGGAAAACCGCTCCTTGACGTAATTCCGGACTTCCCGGCTGGTCCCATCCTGTTGGAGCATGCGGCGGTAATGCCGGCTCAAGCGTAACTGGGGCAGGCCGTCCTCGTTCATGATGACCTGATACCCGTCGCCCGTCTTCACGATGGCCAGGTCAGGCTCAATCAGCCTCGGTTGGGCGCTGTTGTAGGGCTGGCCGGGCCGGGGGTCGAGCTTGCGGATAATTTCCACCGCCCGCTCGACGGCCTTGACGGGGCGGTCGAGCGCACGGGCAATCTCCCGGTATTGCTTGTTCTGGAGCTGCTTCAGGTGATCGGAGACGATCTGCGCGGCGAGGGAGTTTTCGGGAGCCAGGGTGCGCAACTGGATCAAAAGGCATTCCCGCAAGTCCCGCGCGGCCACGCCCAGCGGGTCAAATTCCTGAATGAGCGTGAGCGCCTGCTGCACGTCCTCGAGCCGGTGACCTCCGGTCTGCGCGATCTCTTCGGGACTTGCCGAGAGGTAGCCGTCCTCGTTCAGATTGCCGATAATGGAATTGCCCGCCTCGCGGACCGCGTTGCAACACACCGACAAGCTGAGCTGCCACGTCAGGTGGTCCGCCAGCGAAACAGGCTGGGAGAGAAAATTTTCGAAGGAGGGTTTTTCCAGGACTTCGGCGGCAGGAGACTTATAACCCGGGTCGAGGTAGTCTTCGAAGAAGGACCCGAAGTCAATCTCCTCGAATGAATCGTGATTGTCCTGGGACCCGATTTCGCGATCGGCCGGAGGTGCGACCGGCTTCTCGCCCTCCGTCTTCTGCGTGGACTCCTCGATCGAAGGGACCGTCTCAGAGAGCTCTTCCAGGACGGGGTTTGACATGATTTCCTGGTTGATCATCTCGCGCAATTCGAGCTTGTTCAGCGCGAGAACGCTGACCATCTGGACCAAGCCAGGTGTCAGAATCTGCCTCTGCGCCACCTTCAGGGTCAGCCCGAGTCTGGGTTGTTGATTGCCGCCCATCGCAGTCTATTTTACCGGTCAGATCGCCAACTGAAAATTATCACCCAAATAAATCTTCTTCACTTGAACGTCATTGCCCAGTTCCTCCGGGGTTCCCGAACGGAAGATCCGCCCGTTGTTGATGATGTAAGCCTGGTCGGTCACTTGCAACGTTTCTCGCACGTTGTGGTCCGTCACCAGAACGCCGATCCCGCTCGACTTGAGACGGCCTATGATCTTCTGGATGTCCAGCACCGTCAGCGGGTCGATCCCGGAAAAGGGCTCGTCGAGAAGCATGAACGAAGGAGAGATGACCAGAGACCTTGCGATCTCGACCCGCCGCCGCTCCCCGCCGGAAAGCATGTAGCCGTAGCTGCGGCGGACCTGTTGCAAGCCCAGTTCCTCGATAAACTCCTCCAGCCGCTCGCGCCTCTCGTGCGGTGACAGCGGCAGCGTTTCGAGCACCGCCAGGATATTCTCTTCCACAGTGAGTTTTCTGAAGATGGAGGGTTCTTGGGGGAGGTAACTGATTCCGTTCCTCGCCCGGAGGTACATCGGGAGGTGGGTGATGTCCACTCCGTCGAGGAGGACTTGCCCTGAGTCGGGGCTCATCAGCCCCACAATGATGTGGAACGTTGTGGTCTTGCCGGCTCCGTTCGGCCCGAGCAGGCCCACCACCTCTCCCTGGGCGATCCTAAGATTGATGTCGTCAACAATCTTGCGACCCTTGAACGCTTTGGTCAGATCGACGGTGGAGAGAATCTGCATGGTCGCTCATTGCGCGACGCGGTGTTGCGATAAAGTTGGCGACTTATCACCTCCGTCCACGAGCAGCCTATCATCGTGAACAAAGAAAGTCAAACGCTCGCCCGTCACGAAGCCCTTTTGCTCGTCGTAAAGAGCGGGCGGGCCGCCCGTCACCTGGATTTTTCCCGGCCCCGCGTCGTATTCGGCGTGCTCGCCGGTGGCCCGGCGTCCCGGCTCGACCACCAGGACGTGACCGTCGGCCACGGCGCGCTGGATTTCAGAAGCTTCCGTCGCTCTCGCAAGCGAAAAATAGACATCCAGGCGGTCCGCCTTGAGGACGGTGTTCTCCGTCTGGAATTGCACGTTGCCGCGGTAGGCTGCTTTGCGCCCCTGGTCGAAATACTCCAGCCGGTCCGCGCGGATCGTAACCGGCCGGGTCTCACGCCCGGGGGGAGAGTTCGTCCCTGGCGCTTTGTCCAGATGGACCGACTGGAAGTGGGACGTAACGACTCGCGACCCCGACCTGATCCGCCGCTCCGCCCGATAGACGTCAAGTGAAGGCGATTCCACAACGTCGGTGCCGTGCCAGGCGCGCACGTGTCCCTGGTATCGCACGAACTGGCTGCGGCGGTCGGCGAGTACCCGGTCCGCCAGGACATGCGTCGGGTCATCAGTCCCCGCAGAGCTCCCGCTGCGGCCCGCCTGCCCGTCCCCTTTCTGCGCCTCAAAGTGCATGGACTGGACTTTCCCTTCGCCCTCGGCGGTGTCGGCTCGAAGATCGAACAAGATCCGCTCGGCCTTGAACCGCGTGGTGGCGTCGGAGACTTCCGGATGGCCGATCAGGGTGACAAGCTCGGCGAGGGGCAAGTAAGTAGCCTGCT
>QHZM01000096.1 GCA_003224665.1 Acidobacteriota bacterium | reverse complement strand
GCGTGTAGGACTCGAGGGCGTGCGCGCCCATTTCGCGCCCGAAGCCGCTCTGCTTATAGCCGCCGAAGGGCGAGCTCGAGTCGAAGCAATTGTAGGCGTTGATCCACACCGAGCCGGCTTTGATCTGTTGGGCCAGGCGGTGCGCGACGGCGATGTCACGCGTCCAGACGGCGGAGACCAGCCCGTAGATCGTCGAATTGGCGATTTCGGCGGCCTCGTCGGGGTCGCGAAACTTCAGGACGGAGAGCACGGGGCCGAAGACCTCTTCCTGCGCGATCTTCATTTGCGGTTTGACGTCCGCGAAGATCGTCGGCTTGACGAAGAAGCCTTTGGATTTGTCCCCTTCGGTATCGCGTTCGCCGCCGCAGACCAGTCGCGCCCCTTCTTCGATGCCACTTTTGACGTAGCCCATGATCCGGTCGAGCTGTAGCTGGCTGATTTGCGACCCCATCTCGGTGGCGGGGTCTTGCGGGTCGCCGACTTTCATTTTCCGGGCCCGGTCCGCCAACTGGTTGACGAATTGGTCGTAAACTTTTTCATGGACGAGCAGGCGAGAGCCGGCGCTGCACACTTCTCCTTTGTTCGCGTAGATGCCCCAGAAAGCGGATTTCATTGCGCGCTCGAGGTCGGCGTCGGGAAATATGATGTTCGGGGACTTGCCGCCGAGTTCGAGTGAAAGCCGTTTGAGGTTGCTTTCGCCGGAAGCCTTGAGAAGCGCCCGGGCGGTGCGGATGCTGCCCGTGAAGGCGATCTTGTCGACGTCCATGTGCCGGGCCAGCGCTTCGCCAGCGGTCCCGCCGTATCCGGTGACGACATTCACGACGCCTTCGGGAACGCCCGCTTCGAGACAATACTCGGCCAGCTGGTAAGTGGTCAGGGGGGTGAGCTCAGAGGGCTTGATGACCATCGAGCAGCCGGCCGCCAGCGCCGGCGCCACTTTCCACGCCGCAAGCAGCATCGGGTAATTCCACGCCGTAATCATGCCCACCACGCCCACCGGCTCCCGCAGCGTGTAATTCAAATAGTTCCCGTCCACCGGGATCGTCTCGCCGTAAATCTTCCGGGTCCATCCGGCGTAGTAGTAAAAAATGTCGTAGGTGGGCGTTTCGAAAGTCCGCCGGGCCGCCCTCACCCCGCGGTCAACGTCCTCCGGCCCCGCATCCGGCACCGTCGTTAACCGCTCCCCTGTGGCGGGATTGATGACAGGAATTTTCTTTTCCGAAGTCGCGCCCTGCCACATTCCATCGATCAGAAGTTTTCCGGGTTTCAGACTTTCTTTGACGGCTGCGGCGTTCATTGCTTTTCCCCTCGAAGTTCCCTGCCGGCACCGAGCGAGTTTTCTCGGCCGGCTTCCCAGACGGGCTTGCGCATCTCGTGGCGGCCCGTCAGGCGGTGGAGCAGGTAGAGCACGCCGACGCCGGCGCCCACGCCCAGGCTGGGGCGCGGGTAGCGCGTCACCATGATGGCGCAGATCGCGAGCGTCCAGGCGCAAGCCAGAACGTTTATCATATTGCTGCGTGAGCCCAGGTGCCAAGGGCCTCGCTTCGAAATCCAGAGATTCTTCTTCCGCCAGCCCAGATAAACCGGGATGATATATGAAAGATAGAAGCCGATGACGCTGATCGCCGCGACCACGGCATAGGCGCCGCTGTAAAGCAGGGTGACAAACGCCAGCGCCGCCGAGAGCCAGATGGCCGCCGCCGGCACCTGGTGTCGCGGGCTGATCCGGCTCCACAAGCCCGAGGCCGGCATGCCCTTGTCGCGCGCAAAGGCGTAAAAAGTCCGCGAGAGCGAAGTCACCGTCGCCAGGCCGCAGAACCACATCGCGAGCACCGTCAGGCCCAGCACCGCGGCGCCGGCGCGCGCCCCGAGCGTCATCCGGACGATGGCCAGGACGGCCGGGAGCGGCTGGTTGATTGCATCGTGCGCGTTGAGCACCGCAGCGACGTCTGGAATCACCCAGGTGAGCGTCAGGATCAGGAGATAACCGAAGAAGCCGGAAACCACCACCGAGGTCACCATGCCCCAGGGCGCGCGGCGGCGCGGGTCCACCGTTTCCTCGGCGACGTGCGCTGAGGCGTCGAAGCCCGTGTAGGTCCACTGCGCCTGCAACAGCCCCAGCAGAAAAAGCCAGATATAAGGCCCGCGAACCGGCGGACTCCACGACGTTGCGGTGAAGAGAAATCCGGCCGGCTGCTTGGGGGCAAAAACCCACAGCGCCCCTATCAGCACCGACACGCCCAGCATGTGCACGGTGACGCTGAAATCGTTCAACCACGCCACCCAGCGGATGCCGAAGTGGTTGATTGAAGCGTGCGAGAAAAGAAGCAGTCCATAGGCGACGAGCAAGGTGGAGATCTTCGACTCGATGCCGAGTATGGGGACGAGGAACAGCGCGCAACCGTAGTCGATACCGGCCACCGCCGCCACCAGGCCGATGATATTGAACCAGGCAGTGAACCAGGCCCAGTTCGGCCCGCCGAGCTCCGCCGACCAGTGGTACATCCCGCCCGAAGTCGGCATGGCCGAACAGAGCTCCGCCATGCTCAGGGCGACGAGCAGCGTCCCTGCCGTGGCGAGCGGCC
Organism: Acidobacteriota bacterium; assembly: GCA_003224665.1. Lineage (GTDB taxonomy): Bacteria > Acidobacteriota > Terriglobia > UBA7540 > UBA7540 > QHZM01. The sequence goes on along the minus strand of QHZM01000096.1, from coordinate 4,374 downwards.
AACCCAGGCTCATCTCGAGCGGCCCGCCGAGCTGCAAGCCGTCACCGAACAAGGTCACAGCGCCGGTCAGGATCGAGATGATGGAGAACGAGATGGCGAAGTTCGAGAAACCGCCGACCGTCCGCAAGAGCTCCTGGGCGTAGCCGAAACGCTGAAGTTCCTGAGCGTCCCGGCGCGCGACCTGTTCGGTTTCTCGTGTGGATGGTGACACTCGACCGGCCTCTATGCCCTTTCTCTCGCCTCGTGGGACGGTTCGCGCAAGGCTGAGAGAGCGCGCGCATTGTACTTTCGCCTCAGAGGAGCGTCAATCGGCTTGACACGCTACCGGCTGGGAGATAGCATCCGAGTCCATCAACAGGTTCGGCGCATTCATCTGAGGCAGGCAGGTTGAGACCCGACCCCTCGAGGAAAGAAGTGTTGGCATCGCGTCGGCTCACGTGAATCGAGCGTTGCGGGCAAGAGGAACCTTCCTGTTTAATTCGGTCGGGAATAAGTCAACAGCCAAATCTTGACGCAGGCGAGAGTGCATCCAGCCGCGGGCCCGGATTCGGGCTGAGGGGGGAGAAAATGTATCGCAAATTGCTCGTCACTTTGGCCAGCGTGCTTCTCTTGAGCGCCAGGGCTTGGAGTCAATCGACCAGCGGTACGCTCGTAGGAAACGTAAAGGACTCGAGCGGCGCCGTCGTTCCGAACGCCACCGTGGTGGTCACAGAAGTCGGCACGAACATCAGCAAGACCGGCACAACGGACAACCTGGGTAATTATGAGATCCCCAACCTGCTCCCGGGCAGGTACGACGTTGCGGTCACTGCGCAAGGCTTCAAGAGATTCGTGCAGCATGGCGCGCCGCTCGACCCCCGGGCCAGGGTGCGCGTAGACGCCACGCTCGAAGTGGGCGCAACACAGACCACCGTGGAGGTTACCGCTACGCTTCCCGTCATCACAACGGAAACCGCGACAGTCAGCGAAGCCCAACAAAGCCAGCAGTTCATCGAACTCCCCATCAATACCCGCGCTGTCAGCACCAGCCCGTTTTATCTGATCGCGAATTTCCCCGGTGTCCAGACCGACTCCGGCGGGCCCGCGGGTTTCGCCAGCCTGTCAGTCTCCGGAAACCACCCCGCTCAAAACGAGATTTCCGTGGACGGGTTCTCGGTTGTCTCGCCCCGTTACAACGTGCCGTTGGTCGAGATGTTTCCCTCCACCGAGGCCATCTCCGAAGTAAAGATTACGGAGCAGCTCGGGCCGGCAGAATTGGGCCAGTTGGGGGACATTTCCTTCGTGGCCAAAGGCGGGACTAACCTATTCCACGGTTCGTTGTTTGAGTACTTACAGAACGACGCGTTCGACGCCATCCCCGACTTCGCCAACGGCAAACCCAAGAAACGCGCCAATACGTTCGGTGGGTCGGTTGGTGGGCCGGTGATCCTGCCGAATTACAACGGCAGAGACCGCACCTTTTTCTTCTTCGACTTCGAAGGCAACCGCCAGCGCGGAAGCGACTCGATTACGAACAGCGTTCCCACTCCAGCGATGCTGAACGGAGACTTTTCGGCCCTGTGCGGGACTTATGACGCGAACGGCTTGTGCACTGACCCGACGGGCACGCAACTTGTTGATCCGTTCAACAACCAGCCGTTCGCCAACAACCAAATCCCATCGACCAGGTTCAACCAGGTGTCGCTGAACGTCTTGAACCTCTATTATCCTCTTCCCAATTTCCCAAACCCCGGTCCGCTGGACACCGGCAATAACTTCCGCGTCAACTTGCTCGCCCCCATCACGACGAACCTCTACGACGTTCGCATCGACCACAACATTTCAAAGAAACAGTCCATTTTCGGCCGGTGGAGCTGGAAGAGAAGTACGCTCTCCTCGCCGCTGAACATGGGGACCAAGACCGGAGATTTCGAGAGCGTCTTTGATCCCAAGGCCGTGGCGATTTCGCACAATTATTCGATCCGTCCCACGTTGCTCAATGAGTTCCGGTTCGGCTACAACCAGCAGACCAGCCGTTTCGCCTTTTCCAAGTTCCCGGATGGAGCCGCGGTCATTCAGCAACTCGGTCTCCAGCAACTGGGGCCGTTCCCTAACGGCTCGGCGCTGCCCTATTTCGAATTCGACGGGGCCTCGGGCCTTACGCAGACGCCGGGAGGCCGCGAGGAACAGCTGCGCGAACACCGGTTCCAAATCGCGGACAACCTGACCTGGGTCCGCGGCCGCCACACGATCAAGACCGGCGGCGACATCCGCGCCTTACGTGTTGCGGACTACGAATCGTTCGTGGCAGCGGACAATTTTGGGGATTATTACTTTTCAGGACAGTTCACGGGGCACGATTTCGCCGACTTCCTGCTCGGACTTCCCAATTTCACCGAGGTCGTGAACGCGGGGCCGGACTTCGACGGGCACGCCAGGGCCTACGCCGTCTTCGTTCAAGACAGCTTCAAAGTCATGCCCAGGCTCACCGTTGATTTCGGCGTCCGCTACGAGTACCACCCGCCCTTTCACGACAACAGCTTGCAGATTGCGAACTTCGTCCGCTCGAGCGGTGCTGTGATCGTCCCGAACGATGCTTCGCTGCAGCTCGCCACGCAGCCGTTCCTACAGTCGATTAATGCCTGCGGTCTCCCGACGCCGAACCCCACTCCGTACGGCCTCTATCCCTGCACGCCGGTCACTACGGCCAAACAGGCGGGCTTCCCGGATAGACTGCGGATTTCAGACAAAAGGAAAATCCTGCCCCGCCTGAGCCTGGCTTATAAGTTGTCGGACAAGACCGTTTTCCGGGCGGGCGCCGGCATCTACGACGAAACGCTCCTGGGCAGCATTTTCTATTCGCTGACGGGAATCCACACGAGCGACTACCGGGCTTTCGTTAACTCGTTCACGGGCGGCGTGCCGGCGATTCAGTTCCCCGACACCAAGAGCAACATTTCGACGAGTGGCGTCGGACCCGCCGGGTTCGCTGTCTTCGGCACAGCAAACCAGATCGATCTCCACGATCCCTACGGCGAGCAGTGGAGCTTCACGGTGGAGCGAGACCTTGGCTTCGAGACCGGATTGAGGGTTACCTATACCGGGCTGCGCTCGGTTGGCTTGATTTCGGCCATTTACAACGGTCTTGAAACGGTCGTCACCCACCGGTTCAGCCAGGCGGCATATTTCCAGTCGAGCTATGTCTGGTCCAAGAATCTGTCGGACGCTGAAGGCGACGCGCCCAACGCAGGATTTTCGGCTGAAAACGGACCGCGAATCAGCAATCGCTTCGATTTAGCCGCCAACTACGGAAACGTCTCCTTCACGCGCCGCCATCGGTGGTTGACGACGGCCGTCTTCGACCTCCCTTATGGCCGCGGCAGGAGGTGGGGCGCAAACATCAATCCGTTGCTGGACAAATTTATCGGCGGCTGGAGCACGTCGAATATTTTGCTCGCCCAGAGCGGGCCCTATCAGACACCTTTCTACTCAGGCGGCAATGACCCGTCCGGGACGGCTGCGCCATTCCGGCCAGGTTCGCAGCGGCCCGACCGCCTTCCCGCGAGCGACTGCTCAGGTCTGACTTCTTCGCAAGGCCGGGTATTCGGCGACAATTGCTTCTTCTACGGCTGGCCGGGAGAGATCGGGCGGTTTGGTGATTCCAGTGTGGGCATCCTTCGAGCCGCGGGAACGATCAATTGGAACTTCGGCATCTTTAAAACTATTCCCGTTAACGAGCGCGCGAGGTTCCGCTTTCAGGCCACCTTTACCAATTTCGCCAACCACGTGAACCCAGGAGTTCCGGGCATGAGAGCGAACGCAGGGGCATTTGGCCTGATCAGCTCGGTTCAAAAGGTGGAGGGGGCGGGCGCGCGAACCATCCAGTTCGCGCTTCGACTCGATTTCTAGGGCACCTTGAGAAAGGCGGCTGCCCTGCACCGCTTCTTCTTCTTTCTATGCGCGCCTCACGGTCCTCGCCATTACCTGGTTTCGTCGCGGCCGGAGCCTGAATCGAGCGGCGCGGCGGTCGCGGTCTGCCGCCGCCTATGGCCGGCGTCGTTTGACCGTTTTTCCTGCTGGATCAGGCTCGCGGGAGGGGTCCCGCGCTTGACCGGAGGGGCAGTCCTGTGATAAAAGTCAGAGGTTGGCGGAAAAGAAATCAGCCTACAATGATCCCGAACCCCGCTCAACGTCCGCCAAGCAAGACCCTGCTCTTATTTCCTCCCTATTTTGTTCAAAGTATGGCAGCCCGCGAGCCAGCTCGCGCCCGAAGGAGAACGTCCCATGTTTAGACTCGACGCGGACAAGACCGTTCATTTTTGTGATGGCCTGACTCGGCGCGACTTTCTCCACGCCGGCTCTCTCACCTTGCTCGGTCTGAGCATGCCGGACCTG
>QHZM01000095.1 GCA_003224665.1 Acidobacteriota bacterium | reverse complement strand
CTTCGTCAAGGCCGGCGGATTGCTCCTAGCCGGCGAAGACCCGACCGGCTACGGGGGCGTCCTGCCGGGGTTCGGCGACCAGCGGCAGGTGGAGCTGCTGGTCGAGGCCGGGTTCACTCCCCTGGAGGCAATTCACATTGCCAGCGCCAACGGCGCCGAGTGGCTCGGGGAAAGCGAGCGCATTGGTACGGTCACTCCGGGCAAGCAGGCCGACCTTGTGGTGGTCCATGGAGACCCCTCCACGCGTATCGCAGACATCGAGAAGGTCGAGATCGTCTTCAAAGACGGCGTCGGTTTCGATTCCGCGAAGCTCGTCGACTCGGTCCGGGACGCCGTGGGGCTCCACTGACTCAGGGAAGTCCCCGCAGGCACCAGGGGTGCTATGAGCGCGCTTGTCTTGACTTGGGCCGAGAGGGCAAGCTATCTTAGCCAATTGGACTTTGCCCATAAATCTAAGCTGGGGAGCGGCGGCCTTTGAAGAGAACCTTTCAACCCAACCGGCGTCGTCGTGCCAAGACTCACGGTTTTCGAGTGAGAATGAGGACACCGGGGGGTCGCCAGACGTTGAAACGTCGGAAGCAGAAGGGCCGTCGTCGCCTCAGCGTTTAAAGGCTCGTTTGAGGCCGCACGCCTTCCCGAAGAATCTCCGCCTGCTGCGGCGCAGCGAATTCAGGAAAGTTTACGAGAAAGGACAGCGCCGGAGCGCGCCATTATGCTCGGTCTTTTTCCTGCCCAATGGCATGCGGGTGAGTCGTTTGGGTATCACGGCGTCAGGACGTCTAGGCGGCGCGGTGGTCCGCAACAGGGTGAAACGACGCCTGCGAGAGGTCTTTCGGCTGAACCGGGCGAACATTCCGGGCGGATGGGACGTTGTTTTGAATCCCCGCGAAGCAGTGGCGAAAGTCCCTTTCTTGAAATTGACAGAGCAAGTGTTGAAGCTGTTTCCCGCGGCGCCTCCTCCGGCGGGGACTTCACCGCGTGGCGGGCGGCTTGGCGGCGAGGGCGCGAAGCCGTGAAATTTTTCGCGCTCGCTCTGGTCCGCTTCTATCAAAGCTCGATCTCTGCCACATTACCCTCTTCCTGCCGCTACTATCCTTCCTGTTCCTCGTTTGCCCTGGAAGCGGTGGACAAGTGGGGTCTTTGGCAAGGTGGCCGCATGGCGCTGTTGCGGCTCCTCCGTTGCCGGCCATGGGGCGGCCGAGGGTACGACCCGGTCCCGTAGACACCGTCATTCCGAGGGCCCGCCCCGCGAAGCCGGGCAAGAATCGGGTTTTTTCAGGGTGTCAGTTTTCAGCGCTTTCTTTTGACGCCTGAAACATGCGGTTTTTCGGATGGATCAAAACCAGCGACTGCTACTCGCCTTCGTAGTCTCTTTCGCCGTCTTATTAACCTGGCGGATGTTCTTCTTGAAAGCACCGCCTCCGCCCCCTCCCGCCCGGCGTCCGCCGGTGCAAAAGCCGCAACCGGCCGTTCCCGCTCCGCCTCGGCTTTCCGTCGTTCGAGCAAGCGAGGCGCGCGAAATCACGGTCGAGGGCGGCGACCTTTACCGGATAACGCTGTCCACGCGCGGCGCCACGGTTACGAGCTGGGTCCTGAAAAAATACCTTGACGAGAAAAATCAGCCTCTGGACGTGGTCGACAGGGCCGCGTGTGAAACTCTCGGATACCCGATGAGCCTCAACCTCGCTGATTCAATCCTGGCAGGCGAGCTGAATACTGCCCTCTACGTGGCAACGCCGAGCGCGCCATCCCTCCAGGCGCCCCTCAAAATGGAATTCGTTTACAGCGACGGGAAAATTCAGGCGCGAAAGGAATTCTCCTTCGGCCCGAGCTACCAGATTGAAGTGGAATTGAGCGTGGCTGACGGCCCGCAATACCTTCCCGTCGAGGTCTCCTGGCCGGGCGGCTTCGGAGACCACTCGCTGCCCTACGCCCAGCAATCGGCCCTGCGCCAGGCTGTTTATCACACCACGCAAGACCTCGTCAGAGTCCCGGAGCGAAAAGTCGATGAGGACCGGTCGATCCCCGGCCCACTCGATTACGCGGGAATGGAAGACCGTTATTTCGTCAACATTTTATTTCCCGGCTCGCAGGACCAGGCGTTTCGGTTTGGCCGCCGCGCGCTCGCCCCGACGGATCAAAAGGAAAAGGACACGCCCAGAGCTCTCACGGCCATGCTGGGGAGCCCTCTCCCGAAGCCCCTCGCGTTCCGGATGTTTGTCGCCCCGAAGGACATTGACGTGCTCCGGACCGCCAGCCCTCCACTCGAGGGCCTGATAGACTTCGGCTGGTTCAGCTTCATCGCGAAGCCGCTCTTCCTCGCCATGCGCTACGTTTACGACCATTGGACCCATAACTACGGTTGGGCTATCATCCTGCTGACGATTGTCATCAACCTGGCGATGTTCCCGCTGAAACTGAAGAGCATTCAGTCGGCGCAGAAGATGCAGCGGATCGCGCCGCTGGTGAAAAGTATCCAGGACAGGTATAAACAGTATAAGTTCAACGATCCTCGCAAGCAGCGCATGAACCAGGAGGTTATGAAGCTGTATCAGGAACACGGCATCAACCCTGTCGGCGGCTGTCTCCCCATGGCCTTGCAGATCCCGTTTCTCTACGGCTTTTATAATGTCTTGAACCAGGCCATTGAGCTTCGCCATGCGCCGTGGACGCTGTGGATCAAGGACCTTTCCGCTCCGGACCGGCTCCCGGTCTTCGGATACCACATCCCGGTCCTGGTCATCTTGATGATCGTTACGACTTTCGTCCTCCAGAAGATGACGCCGATGGCGACCGCGGACCCGGCGCAGCAGCGGATGATGATGATCATGCCGCTGTTTCTTGGGGTGATGTTTTACAACTTTGCCAGCGGGCTGGTCCTTTACTGGCTGACCGGCAATCTGGTCGGCCTCGCGCAGCAGACCCTTATCAATCGGAAGATGCCGGGCCCTCAGAACGTCCAGGCCGCGCGCAGGCCTTCCGAAGCGAGGGATTAGGTTGATATGGAATCTGAACCGGTAGAAGCCTCGAGCCCGAAGGAGCAGATGGAGAGTTATCTCGGCCCCATCGAGTCCCTCCTCCAGCAAGTCGTCGAGTTTGGGGGGTTTCAGTTGACTTTCACGATTCGGGAAAATCAGGCGACTGAGGTTGATGTGGAAACTCCCCAATTTGTTTTGGACTTCTCGGGGCCCGACGCCGATCTCATGGTCGAAAAAAACGCGGCTTTGCTCAACGCGTTGGAGTATGTGGTGCTCAAGGCGGCGCGCCTTGACGAAGAGTTGTTTGGGAAAATCACGTTTGATTGCAAGGAATGGCGCCGGCTGCGGGCCCGCGAGCTTCAGCTCACGGCCCAGGTGGCGGCCGAGCGCGTCGTCGAAACCGGCGACCCGTTTGCCTTGAGCCCCATGAGCCCCCGCGAGCGACGCATCGTTCATCTGGCGCTCAAGAACCAGCCTCAAGTACGCACCGTGAGCGAGGGCTTTGGGCCCGAACGTAAGGTGGTCATCCTGCCTGCCTCACCTCCTAAGCGCGACCCGTAGCCGACCCGCATTCCGCAGCGGCCTCTGGCCACTGGCGCAGTGGGCCCGAGTCCTCGGGCGTTATCATGATCAGCGAAGACACCATTGTGGCGATCGCTACGCCACCTGGGCGCGGCGGGATCGGAGTGGTCCGCCTCTCCGGTGAGCGCGCCATCGAAATTGCTTCAGGGCTGGTCGAGTTCCCTAAGCACCCGCTCGAAACTCAACGGGCGACGGTTGGCGTGTTCAAGGGCCCCGGGACCGACCGGGTGTTAGACCAGGTTGTCATCACCGTCTTCCGCCGCCCACACTCTTATACGGCCGAAGATTTAGTGGAGGTCTCCTGCCACGGCTCGCCGGTCATCCTTCGCTACTTTATCGAATGCTCGTTCGAGCGGGGCGCGCGCGTGGCCGAGCCCGGCGAATTCACCCGAAGGGCGTTTCTGAACGGACGGATTGACCTGACCCAGGCGGAGGCCGTCCGCGATCTCGTCGAATCGCAGACGCTCTATCAGGCCCGCGTGGCGGCCTCGCAGCTCGGGGGCGCGGTCTCGATCCGCTTGAAGCCCCACAAGCAGGTCCTCCTGGAATTGATTGCGAGGCTTGAAGCGGGAATCGACTTT
>QHZM01000172.1 GCA_003224665.1 Acidobacteriota bacterium | reverse complement strand
ACGCCGGCTGGGGTTCTGGTTCTGCCAGGCGAGTTGCTGGATGAGTCTCAGCCCCTCGAGGAGCTGCCGCAGGCTCGACGCGGCTTCCGGCGAAGTGCAATTCATTTTCATGTTCAGGTTGATCTTGTCAGACACGTCCACGCTATAGAGCAGTGAGTCCACCTTTTGAAACACCGCGCCCCAGTCCATCTGGATATTTTCCTGGCCGGGCATCCAGCCTTTGAACCAGTCGGAGATCGCGGGCCCTACAGCGACGCCCCAGATGGGCGCGCGGGTCGGGGCCTCATTGACCAGCCTGCTCACGCCCTCGACGGAGTTGAGCGACAATGCCTTCTTCTCTCCGGTTTCGAGGAGAGTGGCAAGCTGCGAGAGAGACCCGAACACGCCTCGGGATTCTCCCAGTACGGCCATGCACACGGCGCTCTCTCCCCTGCCCAGGCAGTAGGCCTGTTTCCCGGATACCGGCGCGGGCGCTAACCCGTGCGCAGCCGCGCTGTCGCTGACGGCTTTGGCGTCGAACCGCCCTGCCGCAAGGCCGAAAAGGTCGAGCCCCGACTTGTCGGCCTCCCAGCCCATCACCAGCTCATCCACGTCGCTCTCCTGGACGCCGAGCTGGGACAAAGAGTCTTTCAGGCTATTGAGGCGCGGGCCGCCAAAACGCTCCCGCAGGGTCGTGTAATTTGGGAGCGTGCGGAGCTTGGCCGGGCTTGAGTATTCCAGCCGCACCGTTTGCGCCGGGAATATTTCCAGCGCCTCCCTCACCAGGCCTTGACCGGCGACGGCCCCGGGGAGACCGAGCAGCGCCAGAGCGAGCCATAAAGCCCTATGGGTCCTTTTCATCTTTTGCCTCACAACTTGGCTCGGGAAAAGTCCGCAAGCGAGAGTCCCGAAACCTGAAGGTTGGGTCTGAATTTCATACCTTGCGGCAGCGTCGGAAAAGCTGATTGAGTAATTCGAGCGCCAAGTCGGTCTCTTCGCGCGTCATGGTGAGAGCCGGGGAGAGGGTGAAGACGTTTTTGTAGTAGCCGCCGACGTCGAGGACCAGGCCCAGTTTGCGCCCGCCGACCTCGAGATTGCCTTCCAGGCCTTCAGCGAAAATCCGGTCCGCCAGCTCTCGGTCCGGCGTAATGCCGTCTTCCTTGCAGACTTCGATGCGCAGGGCGAGGCCAAGGCCGTCCACGTGTCCAATCGCGCCCGGGTGCCGGCTCTTGAGTTCGCGAAGGCCGGCCAGGAAATAGGCGCCCATTTCGTTGACAATCTTTTCGTAGTCCTTCTCCTCGAGCATCTTCAAGGTCTCGAGCGCTACGGCGGTCCCGAGCGTGTTCGACGAAAAAGTGGAGTGCGTCGAACCCGGAGGAAACAACTCGGGATGAATCAGCTCCTCGCGCGCCCAGATCCCTGAGAGAGGGTTCAGACCGTTGGTCAGAGCCTTTCCGAAAACGATGATGTCCGGGACGATCCCGAGATGTTCGACGGCCCAGAACTTGCCCGTGCGATAAAACCCCATCTGGATCTCATCGTCAACGAGCAGGATTTTGTGTTTGTCCAGGAACTTTTTCAGCCGGACGAAATATTCCTTCGGAGGGATGACGTAACCGCCCGTCCCCTGAATGGGCTCGATGTAAAAGGCGCCGTACTCCGACGCCTCCGCTTTCGGGTCCCAGACGCCGTGATATTCGCTCGCAAAGAGCCTTTCGAACTGGTCCTCGCAGTAAATCTCGCAACTCTCGCGCTTCAACCCGTAAATGCAGCGGAAGCAGTAGGGATAGAAAACGAACTGGGCGCGCTCGCCGAAGTGCCCGTAGCGCCTCCGGTAGCGGTAAGAGGAAGTGATCGCGGAGGCCCCAAGAGTCCGCCCGTGGTAGCCGCCCATGAAGGCGAACATCAAATTCTTGCCGGTGACGTTCCGGACGAGTTTGAGCGAGTCCTCGATGGCCTGCGACCCACCCACGTTGAAGTGGACCCGCCCTTTCACCCCGAACCGCTTTTCGCAATACTGGGCGATGCGCGCGGCCAGTTCGACCTTCTCCGCGTGCAAATACTGGCAGGCCAGCTGGGGCAGACGGTCGAGCTGGCGTTTCAAAGCCTCGTTCAGGCGGCGGTTCTTGTAGCCAAAACTCGCCGCCGAGTACCACATCTGGAGGTCGAGATAAGGCGTGCCCTGTTCGTCGTAAAGGTAGGAGCCTTCGCAGCTGGCGAAGACCTTGGGAGGATCAAGATAATGGACCGTGTCTCCGAAAGAGCAGTACTTCTTCTCAAGAGCCAGGAGTTCCGCCGTCCTGTTTGTGGTGTCTGAAACAGCCAAAAGGCTTCCTCCTGCGCAGCGAGATTCGCCAGACGCGCGTCCCACATGCCGCGGGCCGAAACTCTAGTCCGCTGTGACCGGGGCGACGGACGGGCGCGGCCGCCGAGCGGGCGGTTTGCCGATGAGCCCGCGGACGGCCGATTCAATTTCCGCAAAATTCTCAAACTGCTGGCAGGCAACGCCGCGCTCCTGGCAATACGCCGCCAGTTTCCGTTTGGCAAAAACGACGTCCGACTCTTCGACCGCAAACCTGTCCGAGAGGCCGTCCCCGATGTAGATCGTCGGGTGGTGATCCCGGGCCATCCGCCGCAGGATTCCGACCTTGCAAGTCGCGCACCCGTGCCCGCACGGAGCGGGAGGGTAAGAGTACGAGGTGACCACCCGACGTCCCTCGAGCCGAAGCGAGCTGGCAAACAGGTCCGTCCCGTTGCAGAGCTGGCCATCGACGCCGGCACGTCTCAGCACCCGCCGGATGACGTAGTCAAAGCCATCGCTCAAAACATAGAAGGGCAGCTTGCGCCTCCCGACGAACCGATAAAACTTCTCGAAATGAGGATCGACCGGAACGGAATCAATCAAGGCGTTGAGCTCGGTCTCCGAAGTCTCCACCAGCGCCATCTGCCGCTCGAGACACTCCCGGGAACCAATCGCACCGCGTACCCACTCCTGCTCGACTTCCCGCCATGAGGGGTGAGCCAGCTCCGTCAAGATGAGGTCCGTAACGTCAATCTGCGTAATCGTTCCGTCAAAGTCGCAAAAAATAATCGGTTTCAATCCCATCTCCGCGTCCAGTGTTCCTGGCCGTTCCCTTCTCTCTGCTTCTGCCCTCTATTCTTTGCGCTCGTCCACAAGGCGCTTGGGCTTTCTTCCTCGCTCGTGCGTGCCCGGAGGCGAAAAGCGGAAGTCAATGCGGTACATCCCGCACAGGTGATTGGCCCAGACCTCAGGGTACCGGGCCTCGAGGTTTTTCCGGACCAGAGCCTCCACAGCGGAAGGATTGACTCCGTTCGTGAGTTCCAGGCGGAACTCAAGGACATCCCGCACTCCCTCCTGCCGGACCGCCACTTGCCACACGTCCGAAATCCCTTCAACACCGTCGAGGACCTTTTCAAAAATCTCCGGGTGCATATTCCCTGCGCCCATCACCACCATCTCATCACGGCGCCCTTTGACCGGCGCGACCCGGCGGAGGGTGATGCCGCAGGCGCAGCGGTCCTCGATGAACCTCGTCACGTCTCTCGTCCGGTAGCGAACCAGAGGCATGGTGCGGCGGGAGAGCGTCGTCACCACAAGTTCGCCGTAGCCGTTAGCATCCCGGTCAAGGGTCTCGAAAAGAAAGTTGAATTCGTCGAGGTGGTACCCGTCGCGGCGCAGGCATTCCATTCCTACCCCGCCGCCCGCTTCGGTCGAACCGTAGCCCAGGACCACAGGCGCATTCCAGACTCGCTCGACGTAGTCGCGATACGCTCTCGTCATCCGGTCACCCGCGGCGAAGATCACCTTGATGGGATAGACCCCTCGCTTCTCCGCAATCTCGCTTAAGCTCACGAGCCACGTGGGGTCGGCCATGATGACGTTGTAGCGATACCCTCCCAGGCGAGAATAAAAGTCCTCAGGGCGCGGCTTGCCAATCGCCGAACAGAACACTCCGATTTGTTTGCAGGCAAAAAAGCTCACCCAACCGCTGATCCAGTACCCGGCGTCAAACGTGCAAACTACCCGGTCGCCGGGCCGCACGCCGTTCTGGTAAAGCCCGGCCGCTTCGTAACGCCCCGCAAATTCCAGCTCGTCGTAACCGAAATAGACGCGTTTGGGCGAGCCCGATGTGCCGGTGGTCTCGAAGACCACCTGGGGCTCGCGGCAGAGAAAATCTTCCGGAGGCAAACGCAGCAGGTCTTCAGGGGTGGTGAAGACATCTCCGAGGTCTTCCGGCCGGCGCACGCGGCCGGGATCAATGCCCTTCTCGCGGAGCTTGCGCCCGAAAAATTTCTGATGGCGCGCCGCATAGCGCACCATTTCGCCGAAGGCGCCCAGCTGAATGCTTCGGACCAGGGAGGGCGGGACGAGCTTCCCCCAACGCACCAGAGCCGGCACCGAATCCCCGATCAGCGCGCGTTCCGCGAATCTCCGCAGCTTAGCCAGCATTGCAAAGTCAGAGCGTGGGTCGCTCGACGCTCCCGCGCCCGAGCACCATCCCCCGAATCCTTCAGTCACATCAAGTACGCCGACTCACCGGCACGAGTCGGCGGGGTGGCCAGCAGATCGATGTAACTCGCCTTCTCGAACATGGCCCGAGCCAGTTGCGCGATGGCATGGGCAGCATCCGGCCGAGCCAGCTCGCGCATCCGGCGTTTCATTTCGACGAGCCTGGCCGAATGCGTCAACAACTTGTACGCGAGTTGAGGAATGTCCGCCACGGCCGGCGCGAATACCGCGACGCCCTGCTGTTCGAGGTAGCGGATGTGTCTATCCTCGGGCCCCGGGATCGGGTGAGTCAGAATCATGGGGAGCCCGGCCGCGAGGGCCTCCGCGGCCGTCAAGCCTCCCGGTTTGGTGACCAGCAGGTCGGCGCCTCCCATTAGTTCCGGCATGTTGTCCGTCCAACCGAAGCAATGGAGGTCCATGGCCAGCTTGCCGCGCAAGGCATCGAGCCGACACCGCAAGGCTTGATCGTGACCGGCCACGGCCAGGACCTGGAGCGGCAGCCGGCAGAGTTCGAGACTCTGGACGATAACGTCCAGCGGCACAGGTCCCATGCCTCCGCCCATCACCAGGACAATGGGCCGGCGCGGGTCAAGGCCCAGTGCCTTCAAGAGCTCGGGCCGGTCAAACGAGAGCGCGAAAGCGGGATCGATGGGAATACCGCTTTGGAAAACCCGGTTGGAGGACACTCCCCAACCGATGAGCTGGGCCTTCGCCTCCTCGCTGCCGACGCAGTACACGTCAATTTCACGCTGGACCCAAGGGGGCTCGCATTGAAAGTCCGTCTGGACAGCCAGGATGGGCGCGTTGAACCAGCCCTCCCGCCTCCCCAGCGCAGCAATTTCCGCCGCGCCGACTTCCGTCGCCATGACCAGGCGGGGGGCAAACTCCTTGATCTGCCGGAGGACCTCCGCGCATCCGCGCCGGAAGAGCCAGTGGGGCGCGGTCGCGCGATGAAACTTCTCTTGCCGCCGCTCGAACAGCCAGCGCCACATCCAGGGGGCATTCGCGAGCATCCACCAGTAAGGGCGGACGTAGAGCGCCAGAAACCAGGACCGCGCCAGCTCCAGCACATCGATGGTGCGCACCTCGACGTCTTCGCCTCCGTCGAGCAACGCCCGCTGGACGACCTCCGCGGCGCGAACATGGCCTGACCCAAAGCTCAGCGTGAGGATGACAACTCTATTCCCTGACATTGTTCCCGTATCGAGTATTCAAGGGCGTCTCAGGCAGGTCCTGCCCTCAGTCGAGCCGGCGGACGAGAAGGACCGCGTTGAGCCCGCCAAAGGCGAAGGAATTGGAAATTGCCGTGCGAATCTTCTTCTCCCGCGCCTGATTGGGGACGCAGTCGAGGTCACATTCCGGGTCGGGCTGGGTAAAGTTGGCGGTCGGGGGAACTATTCCCCGCTCGAGTGCCATCACCGCCGCCACCAGCTCGATCGCCCCCGCCGCCCCGAGTGTATGGCCGTGCATGGACTTGGTTGAGCTGGTCCACACCCGTCGGGCGTGGTCCCGGAAGACTTCCTTGATCACCGCCGTTTCTGTAGGGTCGTTCAGGCGCGTCCCAGTCCCGTGGGCGTTGATGTATTCAACTTCTTCGGGGTTCGCTCCTGCCTCCCGAAGAGCCATGCGAATCGCCCGCGCAGGCCCGTCCACGGTCGGTTGAGTGATATGGCTCGCGTCGGAGCTAAGACCGTAGCCGGCGATCTCCGCGTAGATTTTTGCGCCGCGCTTCCGCGCGTGCTCGAACTCTTCCAGCACCAGGACGCCCGCGCCTTCGCCGAGGACCAGGCCCTCGCGGTCAGCCGAGAAGGGGCGGCACGCTCTGGCGGGGTCGCCGTTCCCGCCGGCGAGGACTCGGACGGACTCCCACGATCGGATCGTCCCGTAGGTAATGGGGGCTTCGCTGCCCCCGGCCAGCATCAAATCCGCCATGTCGTACTTGAGCAGGTGGAATGCTGCGCCGATCGCGTGCCCGGACGAGGAACACGCCGTGGACGTTGCGAGCGAGGGGCCCTGGGCGCCGAATTCCATGCAGATCTGCGATGTGGGAGCGTTGTGCATGATCTTCGGGATCGTGAAGGGATGGAGGCGGGTCGCCTGCTTGGCGTACAAGTTGAAATAGCCGCTGTCAAAGGTATTCGCGCCGGCCATTCCCGTCCCCATGACGACGCCGAATCGAGGGCGCTCTTCGTCTGAGACTTCCAGCCCGCTCGACTCCATCGCTTCGCGCGCCGCGATCAGCGAGTACTGAGTAAAGTAGTCGAGCAGCTCCAGCCGCTTCGGCGGGAAGTAATCCTGGGGGCAGTAGTCGGGTATCTCGGCGGCGATTTGGACGCTCAGCGCGGACGGGTCGAAACGGGTAATCCTGCACACCCCCGACCGGGCCTCAAGCAGGTTCTCGAAGAAACTGTTGACGTCTTTGCCGGTGGAGGCAAATACGCCTACGCCTGTGATGACAACTCTTCTCACGTCTTGCCCCTCGAGCTCCAGTGGTTAGGTGTTCGCGGCCGGCGCCCCGCCCTTGGCCAATTCGACAAGGTCGGAGATGTCCTTGCCCTCAAGCACCCTCGTCAGGCTGTCCACGACCTGGCGAATGGTCTTCATGTTCTGAGCCACTGAGTCGGGGATGTCAATCTTGAATTCCTCTTCCAACGCGAACAGGATGTTCACACCGTCCAGCGAGTCAATGCCCAGCTCGGCGAACGTAGAATCCAGTGTGACTTTGCCGGGCTCGATGTGCTGCTCGCGCACGATAATCTCGATGATTTTTTCGGCTACGTTCATTTCCGCTCCTCTTGTCTGTTTTCGGTCCTGCTCCAAGCCCCAACGGTCTCACGGGGATATCCCGATGGTGTTCTTGGAAACCAGTTCGGCGACCCGGTCGAGCAAGTCAGACAGCCGAAATGGCTTCTCGAGCAACGCGTGAGCTCCAAGCTCTTTGGCCAATTCCATCTCCGGGTCGCTGATAAATGAAGACATCAAAATAAAATGGCAATTCAGGTTTTGCTTCCGCAGGTTCTGGATCAGCTCCAGTCCCGATTCGTTGGGCATGCGGAGGTCGGCGATGACAATCCCGTAGCCCCCGTCACGGTTGAGCGTTTCCCGCGCAGCCCGGCCGTCGCTTACAGCGCCGACCTCATAGCCGTTCGCTTCCAGTACCTCACAGAGCAGGCGTCGGCTGTCTTCGTCGTCATCCGCAATGAGTACCTTCGGCGTGGCCTTAGACATGGGACTCCCCAACTCCGTTTCTAAAGCACGACTCCTTCCACGTAAGGGATCTATTACTAAGTTGTTGGAAAACATGGTCTTACTACAAACTCGACCGAGGCATTCGGCCGAGTTGGCACAAATCCTGTATGCGAAGTGTGGCATTTTGACACACATCGCCCCCTCTACCAAGTCGCCGATTCAGCCAGGAAGGCTGCTGTAGTCCATTGAAAACCAGACCTATGACGGGTAAAATCACGCTCGCGATAAGGGAACTGCCGTGGACAATTCGACCCCCTATGGTAGTAATCGCCCGCCAGGCTATCGGAGATCAGGCGACGGGTAGGAAGTCTTGCACCTTGACGAAGGTTAGCCCGGCATTGCGGGCAGCGTCGATGATGGCCGGCAAAGCTCTAATGGTCGCCGAGCGGTCCATCCGGGCAGGACGGGCCCGGCCAACCCCGTCGTGGAGAAGAATGACCGCCCCGGGCTGTACACCTTTCAGAGCCTCCCGAACGATGTCTTCGGTCCCCAATTTCCAGTCGAAGCCAGTGGCCGACCACTGGACCATTTGCATCCCTCGCTCCCGCAAGAGCCCAAATATCCCGAACCAGCGGATGCCGTACGGCGGGCGGAACAGTCCGGGCCGGTACCCCGTAAGTTTTTCGATGGCCGCCTGGGTGCGGTCGATCTGCGCGGCCATTTGAGCTCTACTACAGGAAAAAAGAAACGGATGAGAGTAGGTATGGTTTCCGAGGCCGTGCCCCTCCTCATGGACCCTCCGAAGTATTTCCGGAAAGCGCTCGACGTTCTTCCCGCACACGAAGAACGTGGCAGGGACGCGGCGCTCGCGGAGGATGTCGAGGACCTGCTCGGTAAAAGGCGACAGGGGACCGTCATCAAACGTCAATGCGATGCGCCGGCCCTCGGCGGGTCCGCGCACCAGCGTAGGCCCCAGGATCTGGGAGCTGGGGACCGTGCAGGCGTAGTAGAGAAAAGCGCCCAGCGCGCCCCCCACCGCCGCGGATAACCCAACAATTGGCCACATCATCTTGAGACCATTTTCGCCGCACTGGCGGCCGAGCCGGCGCTCCTTACTGGCCTTCGCCCAGCGAACCAACGGGCGCATGGAGCGGACCTCGGCTCCACTTGACCGGCTCATATGATGCGCAAGAAATTGAGGCCGGACTCCAAAGCCAGCATGGGACTGTTGGTGAACGCGCTCACTTCATATGGGCAGCCGATCTTGCACCCCTTGCAAAAGTCCCACAGCGTCTCTTCCTGAGCAATGATCTTCTTCACGGGTTCAGAGCCGAAGATTTCCTTGAGCAGGGCCTGGGATTTGTGGAGGGTGTAAAAGGCGCAGGGGAGGTGAATCGCGCCATCCGGCTTCATGGAGATGAGTTTCGAGGGGTGCCGGCAGGGGAATTGCGATCCGAAACCGCCGCGCCGGTAGAATTCATAATAGTGGGTATAGAACCGGACGTTTTTGGGATAAGCGGAGCGCAGTTCGCGGAGGAAGTGCTCCACCTGGTCGATCTCCGTTCCGTGAAGTTCCACATCTGGGAGAGTTTCTCCTCCGCGCATCACGTTGTGGACGGCTTCGGGGTGCAACACCAGGTCGCGCTCACGGCAGAACTCGGCCAGTCCCGGCAGGTCGCTGAGATTTTCGAGGTTCACGGCGGCGTTGATCTGCGTGGTGAACGGCTTGCGCTTCGTGAGGACGAACGCGAGGTTTTCCAGGATTTTGGGCAGGCCGTCCAGGCCGCGCCGCTTGGCAAAACGTTTCGGGTCGAGCGAGTCAATGGAGACTTCGAGCATGTCCAGGCGGGCGACCCCGTCGGCATATTTCCGGATCAAAAGCCCGTTCGTGGGCATGGAGGTCCACAAGCCCTTGTCCGCCGCATAGGCGATATAGTCCACCGTGCTCGGGTTGAGGAGCGGCTCTCCGCCCGAGAAGCTGAGGGCGAAGATACCCATGTCGCAGAATTCATCAATCCGCCTGAAAATCCTCTCCCGCGCGCCGCGAGATTGAAGGTCGTTGAACTTCCCTTCCTCGCCGAAGATGCAATACTCGCAGAACATATTGCACATCAGCGTGGTCTCGAACATCACCATGTACGGGAGCTTGAAACCTGCGCGGAGGTGCTTGAGCGCTGACTTGGCGATATAGGAATATTTCATCAGTTTCCTTCGGCGGCGCCCGTCAAATCGGGAGCCTGAACCTCTCGGCCATGCGGTAAAGGGTCCTGCGGCTGATTCCCAGGATTTCGGCCGTCCTGGCCTTGTTTTCGCCCGTGACCTTGAGGACATGAGTGAGATACCTCTTCTCGAGTTCGTCGAGAGAGGGCAGGTTGGCATACAAGTCCGCGCGCTGGTCGCCATCCGGCGATTCCGCCCGCACTTTGGGCGGCAAGTCCTCCGGCATGATCACCCCGGAGCGATTCAGCGCCACGGCCGATTCGATGGCATTTTCCAGTTCCCGGACGTTTCCCGGCCACGGGTAGCTGAGCAGCACGGAGAGTGCGCCCTGGGAAATCGAATGATTCTGGCCACGCTCCTGGCCGAACTTGTTGAGGAAGTGCTCGACCAGCAACGGGATATCTTCCGCGCGCTCGCGCAAAGACGGAAGTTCTATCTCGATGACCCGGAGGCGATAGTAAAGGTCCTCGCGGAAGGTGCCCTGCTCCACCAGTTCGCCCAGCTTGCGATTGCTCGAGGCGATGATGCGCACGTCCACTTTAATCACCGGGTTGCTGCCGATGCGCCGGATTTCCTGCTCTTCCATCACTCGGAGCACCTTCACCTGGAGCGCGGGGCTCATTTCGCTGACTTCGTCCAGAAACACCGTGCCACCGCTCGCTTCTTCAAAGATGCCGCGCTTGTTCCCGATGGCCCCGGTGAAAGAGCCGCGAACGTGACCGAAGAGCTCGCTCTCGAGCAAAGTTTCCGTCAAGGCGCCGCAGTTCACGGCAAAAAAGAGCTGGTTCGCGCGAGGGCCGTTGTGATGGATCGCCTTGGCAACGAGTTCCTTTCCAGTCCCGCTTTCCCCGTAGATCAGCACCGTCGAGCGCGAGTCGGAGACCATGGCAATCTTCTTGTACAGCTCGAGCATCCGGGGGCTGCGGCCGACGAGGCTCGAGAGTTGCACCTGGCTTTCCAGTTGCTGCTTCAGACTGCGGTTCTCGCGGATCAGGCGGCCGTTTTCAAGAGCCTGCTTCACTTTCAGCAGGACTTCGTCGATTTTGAAAGGCTTCGAAAGATAGTCGAAGGCCCCCGCTTTGACCGCTTCAATGGCGCTCTCCATGGACCCGAAGGCGGTGATCAAAATGACTTCGGACCCGGGCTGGATCGTCTTGTAAGCCCTCAAGACATCGAGACCGTTCAGCTTGGGCCCGAGGCGCATATCGCTGATGATGACGTCAAAGCATTCCTGCTTGCCGATCTCGAGCGCCTCTTCGCCGCTGCCGGAAGTGACGACGTGATACTCCTCCTCGCCCAGCACTTCTCCCAGCAAATCGCGGGTCTCCCGGTCGTCATCCACGACAAGAATGTTAACAGCCCGAGATGTATCCATGGTCCCCAAAATTCCCTCTTATTTCAGAACTCGACCGCGTGCCCTGCCGCGACCCTCCCCTAAGCCACGGAACTGGGCGCCGGGACGCCCGGCGCGCTGGCCACCACTTCCATCTTCGCGCGGCAGTCAATGGGCAGGTGGAGGGTGAACCGAGTGCCCCGCCCGGGTTCGCTTTCCACTCGGATGGTTCCGGCGTGCTGGCGAATAATCTGGTCGCAGATGGCAAGACCCAGCCCCGCGCCCGTCCCGATGCGCTTGGTTGTAAACATGGGGTCGAAGATGTGGGAAAGCGTTTCGGGACTCATCCCCGCGCCGGTGTCGGCAACCTCGACGGCCACTTGGCGCGCTTCCCCGTTGTCGGGAGGCGGAGAAAGCAGGCGGATCTTCAGCTCGCCTCCGCGGGGCATCGCGTCCATGCTGTTATTGATCAGGTTGAGGAAGACCTGCTGCAAATAGCCGGAGTCACCATAGATGGCCGGACACTCTTTCGACCACTCCGTCTTGACCTTGATCTTCCTGAACTCAAGCGCGGGGGAAGAGATCAGGACGGCTTCCTCCAGGACGCGACGGACATCGAGCCGTTCGATGCACAAGTCGAACTTGCGAGTCCAGGAGAGCAGTTGCTTGACGGTCCGAACAATATTGTCGATCTGGGTCTCAATGATCTGAAGGCGCCGCTCGGACCCGGCATCCCAGGTCTTGCGCCGGGCCAGCAATTGCACGTGCCCCGAAATCGAATTGAGGGGCGTCCCAATCTCGTGGGCCAGGCTGGCCGCCAGCTGCCCGGCCACGGCCAGCCTTTCCGAACGGGCCAGGCTCTTCTGGGTCTCGAACAGCTCTTCGTTGATCTGTCGAAGCTCCTCGTTCCGCCGCGCCAGTTCCGCGGTCGCCTCCATCACCTTGCGCTCGAGCTCGGTATTGAAGTTCTCGATCCGGCTCAGCATGCGGTTCAGGTGCATCGCAAGTTGCCCGATCTCATCGTTGCTGGTGACGTCGGCGCGGAGGTGGAGCTGCCCGCCTTCGGTAGCCTCCATCACCCGGATCATCTCTTTCACCGGCCCCCGGACGCGCCTCACGAAGAACGCGTTGATCACCAGGATCACAACGGCCAGGCTGGCCAGCATCAACATCAGGTTCCGGAGCACCAGGTCCCAGGTGACCGCGTTCAATCGCGACTTCGAGACCTTGAAGTTCAGGCAACCAACGGCCTGCCGCTGGTCATAAATCGTCGTCCCGATGACCCAGAAACTGTCGTCCGGAGTTTCAATCGCTATCTGCTCGTCGTTGGGCCGCTCGAACTCGTTGTAGTTTTCGACGTTGGGGAGATGGTCGAGTTCGAAGTGCTCGCCCTGCGGGTTTGTCGAGGCCAACAAGTGGTGCTCCGGGTCGTGCACGAAGACATCGCACTCCTTGATGCCCGAAAGGTCGTGCTCGACCTGTCGCAAGGCCTTCAAAACGGTCTCGGAATTTTGGAGGGTGCCCTTGTTGGCCAACTGGTGAGCCGTCAGTCGCGCCTGGGCGAGGGCCTTGCGGTAAATCTCTTCCTCAACGGGCAGCCGCGTCAGCCACATGGCGATGTAGGTGGAGACGCCAACGACGAATACCACTGCGGCTGCAATAATGATTATAATCTTCCGCTGGAGGCCAAACCGGGTATCAGGCATCGGACTGATTGACTATTCTATCATCGAGTGTAGCAAAAGGATACACTTCCTTTTAGAGTCTAACTATTTGACTTGACAGGAGTTAGTATAAGAATGGCGACCGGGGACCGGCAAGGAATTCGTAAGCCGGTCCTCCAGGCGGCCGGGCACCAGCCAAGCGCAACCGGCTAGGAAGAAATCGCCGGGACCGAAGAGCAACCCGCCTCTTTTGCCGAGGGCGGGTCGAGGCACACCATGGAAAACCAAGAAATAGGCGCAGTGTTCGAGGAAATCTCGAACCTCATGAAAATCATTCAGGACGATCCGAAATGGCAGTTCAAGTCGGCCGCCTACGACCGGGCGAAACGCTCGATCGAAAGCTATCCCGAACGGCTGGAGGACATTGCCCGCGACCCGATGCGAAAGCTGACCGAAATCCCGGGAGTAGGCGAGGACCTCGCAAAGAAAATCCTTGAACTGATCGAAACCGGCAAGAGCGGCTACCATCAGGAACAACTGAAGAAAATTCCGGGCAGCCTGCTTGACCTGTTGCAGCTCCAGACCGTTGGCCCGCAGAAAGTCCGGCTCTTTTACAAGGAGCTGGACATCAAGACCGTTGACGAGCTCGAAGCGGCCGCCAAGGCCGGGCGCCTGCGCGACCTGGCCGGGATGAGCGTGAAGTCCGAGGAAAACATCCTGAAGGCCATTGAAGTTTTTCGCAGGGCCTCCGGCCGTTTCCGCCTGGATACAGCTTTCGCCACCGCCGCGGAGCTTGGGGCCTATCTGCGAGAGTTCAAGGGCGTAGAGGACGTCACGCCGGCGGGGTCGTTGCGGCGGGGTCGCGAAACGGTGGGAGACCTCGACCTGCTCGTGACCGGACGCGACCACCAGGGAATTGCCCACCATTTTGCGAGCTTCCCCGGAGTCGCGCAGATTCTGGCCAAGGGTGAGGACAAGGTGAGCGTCAAGCTTAAGAACGACATGCAAGTTGACATTCGCCTGCTCGAGCGCCACTCCTACGGGGCGGCGCTCCAGTATTTCACCGGCTCTAAGGAACACAACGTCGCTCTCCGCGACCGGGCGAAGCGCCGTGGATGGAAGCTGAGCGAATACGGCCTTTTCGAGGGTAATAAAGTCATCGCCAGCCGGGACGAAAAGGACATCTACGAAAAGCTCGGGCTCGAATGGATCCCGCCGGAACTTCGCGAAAACCTGGGCGAGATCGAGGCCGCCGAAAAGGGTGAATTGCCGAAGTTGGTCGAACTCGGGGACATCCGCGGCGACCTGCAGATGCACACCTCCGCCTCCGACGGGAAGACGTCAGTCGAAGAAATGGCCGAGGCGGCCAAAAGGCTCGGCTACCGCTACATCCTCATCACGGACCACTCGAAGGCCGTCACGGTTGCGAACGGCCTGGACGAAAAGCGCGCCGTCGAAAACATCCGGCGTATCAAGGCGGCGCGGAACAAAGTGAAGGGCATCGAGATCTGGGCCGGGGCCGAAGTGGATATCTTAGGCCAAGGCCGGCTGGACTATTCGGACTCGCTGCTGAAACAATTTGATATCGTCCTCGTCAGCGTTCACTCGCGGATGACCCAGCCAGGAGAAGAAATGACCGAGCGCCTCCTCAAGGCGCTCGAGAACCCGTACGTTCGCATCATGGGCCACCCTACAGGGCGACAAGTCCTAAAACGCGACCCCTTCAATTTCGATTTGGAGCGCGTCTTCGACGCGGCCAAAAGGCTGGGTGTGATCCTTGAGCTGAACGGCAATCCGGAGCGCCTCGACCTTTGTGACCGCCACGTGAAGCTGGCGCGCGATAAAGGGATGAAGCTCATCATCTCGACCGACGCCCACCACCCCGACCATCTGAAGTTCATGCGTTACGGGGTGATGACCGCCCGGCGAGGGTGGATGGAAAAGAGCAGCATCCTCAACACTTACCCGCCGGAAAAATTGCTTGTGTCCCTCCGGCCTTTGCCGAAATGACTGGCTTCACGCGTCCCCCGCAAACCGCGAGCGGCAGGGCTGCTTCGGACTCCTCGGGCCAGGCGATCGTCCTTCTCACCGCGGGCTTTTCTAGATTCACGAATCCGAGACGAATGACAAAGCAGGTTCCTCTGGAGACCGGGAAGCCGCCATCCGCCGGACTCTCGTTGCCCGTCAAGCCGACGCCAGATTAAAATTGTAGCGGCGGTCGCGCACGGGTGATCCGTCGATTGACGGGCTCGCCTCGCCGGCCCGTTTTTGTTTTTAGGCATGAGCGCGCGCTGTCGGGTA
>QHZM01000094.1 GCA_003224665.1 Acidobacteriota bacterium | reverse complement strand
AGCGAAAAACCGGTCCCATTCCGCTTTATTGTTCCTCCCCATCTGGGGCTGACTCATGTTTAAGTTGAAGCGGTCCTGGTCAGCCTAACTTGCCAGCGCATGCAGGGACGAAACCGCCCCTCAGTCTCGGTGCCGGGGCGGCTGGCGCGGGAAGTTAGCCAGACTTCAACTGTGCCTTGGTGTGCTTGGGGAGTGCGGTGATCACGGACCGCAGCAAGGGATTTACTGACTCAGGAGACCGAAATACCGAGGCAACGTCCGCATCGAGCACGATCGCAATTGTCCCGCCCTTCATCAGCGGTGCAAAACGGTTCGGGCGCGACTTGCGGTAATCAAACTGATACTCCCGCCGCATCTCCTCTCGCCTAGGTTTCCTATGGCTTGACGTTTTCGTCCTTTCGCTCTTTTCTTGTTGCCGTTCGTGCACTGAAGATTCTAACTGACTCACCTTGTGCCGTAAAGCATACCAAGCAGCGCGACGTGGTGAATTTTGTTTTGGAACCGTCTATAATCGCGGCAGGTGGACCGACCATGCGTGAAGCGGTCATCCTCAGCGCGGTCCGCACCGCGATCGGCAAATTCCAGGGTTCGCTCGCTCCCTTTTCTGCCGTGGACCTCGGCGCCCGCGTCGTCCGCGAAGCCGTGCGGCGAGCCGGCATCGAGCCCGCTCAAGTGGACGAAATCATCATGGGGAACGTGGTCTCCGCCGGCCTCGGCCAGAACCCGGCGCGACAGGCGGGCCTGAAGGGTGGGCTCGACAACCACGTAGCCGCGATGACGATCAACAAAGTGTGCGGCTCGGGGCTGAAGGCCGTGGGGCTGGCAGCGCAGGGCATTCAGACGGGCGACGTGGAGATCGTCGTCGCAGGCGGCATGGAGTCGATGACCAACTGCCCCTACTTGCTTCCGCAGCTTCGCCAGGGGCTGCGCCTGGGCCACGGGAAAGTCCTCGACAGCATGATCCAGGACGGGCTCTGGGACGCCTACGAAGATTTTCACATGGGGATGACCGCGGAACTAGTTGCGGAAAAATACAAAATCTCGCGCGAGCGCCAGGACCGGTTCACTCTCGAAAGCCACCGGCGAGCGGTTGACGCCATCAAGAGTTGCCGCTTCCAGCGGCAATGCTCCGGGCACGAACGACGGGGCAGCGGCCTTGGTGGTCGCCTCCGCCGAGACCGCAAAGAAGCTTGGCAAAAGTCCGCTGGCGCGGGTGGTGGGGCAGGCGGTGAGCGGCGTCGAGCCGCGCTGGGTGATGATGGCGCCGGTGACGGCCGTCCAGACCTTGCTCAAAAAAGTCGGGTGGAAACTCGAGGACGTTGACCTCTTCGAGCTGAACGAAGCGTTTGCGGTCCAGGCCGTCGCGGTCATGGAGCAGTTGGGCCTCGACCCCGCGAAGACCAACGTCAACGGCGGCGCGGTGGCGCTCGGCCACCCCATTGGAGCTTCCGGGGCGCGCATCCTCGTGACGCTGCTTTACGAAATGGCCCGCAGGGGCGTGCGGCGCGGAATCGCGGCGTTGTGCCTGGGGGGCGGCAACGCTGTAGCTCTGGCCGTCGAGTCATTCAGCCATTGAGTCATCGGGTTGGTAGCCATCACGACGAGCGCATTCCCCCGCCGTGGGCTTTTTCAAAACAAAGAACGCACGACGAATTAGCTGGACCAATTCGTCGGCGCTACCCGCCCAATGACCAAGTGACCGGGTTCTTCGAAGTTCGCCCGATCGCTCAATGACCGAATCTCCAAATCCCTCAATCCGCACGGTGGGTGTCGTGGGCGCAGGCACCATGGGCCACGGAATCGCCCAGGCGCTCGTCCGCCAGGGGTATTCGGTGGTGCTCCATGACCTGTCTCCAAAAATCCTCAAGGGCGCGGTCGAAAAGATCGCGCGCGGTCTCGGCCGCGAAGTCGAAAAGGGGCGCTTGAAGGAGGAAGAAAAATCGCAGGCCCTCAGCCGTCTGAAAACGGCGGCCCGGCTCGAGGAACTCGCGCCGGTTGATTTTGTGCTGGAAGCGGTGCCGGAGATCTTCGAGCTGAAGGCGGAGGTTTTTCGTTCGCTGGAGACGCTACCCCAGCCGCCGCGGGCTGAAGTGGTCTTCGCGAGCAACACTTCGTCAATTTCCATCACGCAACTTGCGGCGCAGACCCGCCGGCCTTCCGGCTTCGTCGGCATGCATTTCTTCAATCCCGTGCCGGCAATGAAGCTCGTCGAAATCGTCTCCGGCCTCGAGACCTCGCCGGAGACCGTCCAGGCCGCGACCGATCTTGCTGTCTCACTCGGCAAGTCTCCGATTCGCGTCAACGATTACCCGGGATTCGTCTCGAACCGCGTCCTGATGCCGATGATCAACGAAGCGGTGTTTTGCCTCATGGAAGGCGTGGCAGAGCCCCGGGCCATCGACGGGGTGATGAAGCTGGGCATGAACCATCCGATGGGGCCTCTGGAGCTTGCCGACCTGATCGGCCTCGACGTCTGCCTGGACATCTTGAAAGTCCTCCACGAGGGTTTCCGGGACTCGAAGTACCGCCCCTGCCCCTTGCTCGAAAAGATGGTCAACGCCGGATGGCTGGGCCGCAAGACGGGCCGTGGCTTTTACACCTATCCTCAGGCTTGAGCAGAATCCTCAGACATTCTCGTCTAATCCGGGTTATTATTCGTGTAAGGAACTGAGCCAGACAGTCCCGTTCTAAAAGTTCGGCAAAAGCGAGGGACGTGTTATGCCCGAAGAACGGACGGAAAAATCGAAGGCGATTGACCTTGCCCTCATCCAGATCGAAAAGCAGTTCGGGAAAGGATCGATCATGCGGCTGGGGACCAAGGACATCCTGGTGCCGGTCGAGGTGATCCCCACCGGCTCAGTCTCCTTCGACGCGGCTCTGGGAGTGGGCGGATTACCGAGGGGCCGAGTGGTGGAGATCTTCGGCCCGGAGGCGAGCGGCAAGACGACGGTGGCGCTTCATGTCGTGGCGGAGGCCCAGCACCGGGGAGGCATGGCGGCCTTTATCGACGCCGAGCACGCGCTCGACGCCGCCTACGCCAAGAGGCTCGGCGTGGACGTGGACAACCTGCTGGTCTCCCAGCCTGACTACGGCGAGCAGGCGCTCGAAATCGCCGAAGCGCTCGTCCGGTCGAACGCCATCGATATCCTGGTTGTGGACTCGGTGGCGGCGCTGGTGCCAAAACCTGCATGGTCTTCATCAACCAGATCCGCGAAAAGATCGGCGTCATGTTCGGCAATCCCGAAACGACCTCCGGCGGCCGCGCGCTGAAGTTCTATTCTTCCGTCCGCATCGACGTCCGCCGTATCGGCGCGATCAAGGACGGCGACCGCGTCATCGGCAGCCGCACGAAAGCGAAAATCGTCAAGAACAAAATTGCCGCTCCCTTCCGGGAGGCAGAATTTGATATCCTGTATGGAGAGGGGATTTCAAAGGAAGGCGACTTGATTGACGTGGCCGCGACCCTGAACCTGCTCGAGAAGAGCGGCTCTTGGTTCTCGTTTGGGGGAGAGCGCATCGGGCAGGGGCGCGAAAACGCCCGGCAGTTCCTTCGCGAAAACCGCGACATCCTGCGCAAAGTGGAGGTCGAGGTCCGCAAGTCGCTGAACCTGCCGCTGCCGCCTGAACAGGCGGCGCCCGAAAGCGCCGCCGCGGCCCGCGGAAAAAAGTAAGGGCGGGAGAGAAGGCTGCGCCCGCAGCCGGCCCCGTCCGGCGGGCCAGTAAGAGTACCGGCCGCGTGAGCAAAACCCGGAAAGACTGCTCCATAAATGACCGGCGCCAGGGTCGGTGGAGTCACACGGGACCCTGTGAAGCAAAGGAGGCTTCGAATCAGCATTGCTTAAAAGAGTTGCCATCCTGGCCGTGGCAACGGCTCTGATCGGAGCAGCTCGAGTCCTCTCGGGGATCTCGCCTCAGTCCGACGCCGGCTCAAAGCCTTCCACCACCCAGCCAACTTCGCCCGGAACAACTCCTCGTTCCACGGCTCAACGCCCGCGAGCGAGCGGTCCGCCTGCCCGAGTTCGCAGGGCAAGAGCCCACCGTCGCAGGCGCTGGCGAAACCCTTGGCGCGTCAGCTCATATGGAGAACCTGCCGCTGAGGACAGCCTCGCCGGCGAAGACCCGTTTGTCCGCGCTGCCGCGGTCGAGGCCCTGGGGAATTGGAACGGAGGCGTCGTCGTCGTGGACCCGAACACCGGCCGCGTCCTCTCCATCGTCAATCAAAAGCTGGTCCTGGGAAGCGCCTTCACCCCCTGCTCCACCTTCAAGCCGATCGTCGGTCTGGCGGCGCTCAAAGAGGGGATCATCACGCCGGAGACCGAATTCCGGCTCGGCCGCCGGACCCAGATGAACCTCACCGAAGCCCTCGCGCACTCGAACAATCCCTACTTTACGAGACTGGGACTAATGCTCGGGTTCCCTCGCCTGGCGGATTACGCGCACGCGTTCGGCTTGGGAGAGAAAGCGGGGGACGGCATTCCGGGTGACGTGCCCGGCCGGTTCCCTTCTCGGCCGCCGAAGGGCATAGGCGTCGGGTTCCTCGCAAGCTACGGAATTGAAATGCAAGTTACACTCTTGCAGATGGCGGCCGCCGTATCCGCCATCGCCAACGGCGGGACGCTCTACGAGCTTCAGTACACTCGCACCCCGGGAGATGTGACCCAGTTCAAGCCCAAGGTGCGCAGGCAACTGGATGACTTGGCCCCGTTTTTCCCCGAAGTGAAGGAAGGCCTGGCGGCGGCTGTCGTTTACGGGACGGCCCGGCTGGCGTATAACCCCGATGAACAAATCTACGGCAAGACGGGAACGTGCAGCGAGGACGGGGCGCGTCTGGGCTGGTTCATCTCTTACGCGAGCGAAGCGCAGCCGAGATACGTTGTGGTCGTCCTCCTGCGCGGGGGGCGACTGGTGTACGGCCCTCATGCCGCCGAAATCGCCGGCCGGCTCTACCACGGCCTCCGCCGCCGAGAGGAATCGGCGAGCACTCAATCGAGCCAGCTCACTTCATCCGTCGGAAGTTCGCGCGACCGTTAGCGGGGACAGACCACACCTCATTCCTGACCCGTTCCAGACACAACGAAATAAGTTTGTGGTTGAAGACTGCTTGGGTGAAGCCCGCCCCAGGCGAGGGGGCGGCCTGCCCCGCGGGGAGCATTTCCCGCCGGGTCAGGCCCGCCGCGTTTTTGAGGGAAATTCGGTCGAGACTACTTGCCGTTGCCGGAGTGGAGCCCGCACTCCTTCTTGTTCACGTCCTCCCACCACCAGCGTCCTTCGCGCTCGTGCTGGCCCGGAACGACCGGCCGCGTGCACGGTTCGCAACCTATCGAAACGTACCCGCGCTCGTGAAGGGGGTTGTAAGGGACGTCGTTTTCACGGATGTATTCCCAGACCTGCTGTGAAGTCCAGTTCGCCAGCGGATTGAATTTGATCAGCTCCCGGTCGGAAGAGGAAAACGTGGGGTCGGTCTGGATCACCGGGACCTCGGCGCGCGTCCAGGGGCTCTGGTCGCGCCGCTGCCCGGTCACCCAGGCGTCGAGGGTGCGGAGCGCCCGCTTCAGGGGCTCGACTTTGCGGATGCCGCAGCATTCCTGGTGGCCATCGCGATAAAAGGAAAATAGTCCCTTCTCCCGCACCAGTTTTTCGACGGCCTCGGGCTGGGGAAAGAAGACTTCGATGGGGATCTCGTAATGCTCGCGGACCTTATCGAGGAAGCGGTAGGTCTCGGCGTGCAGGCGGCCCGTGTCGAGCGAGAAGACTCGAAACGACTCCCGAGCCAGCGGTCCCTCCCTGCAGAGCTTCACCGCCATGTCAATCAGGACCACGTCCTCGGCCCCACTGAAGCTGACGGCGAGGTGCGGCGAGTATTCCTGAATCGCGAAAGCGAGAATTTCCTGAGGGTGCCGGGCCGCGTAAGCCTCGGCGAGTTCCGCAACACTGGCAAGTTCGATAGGCATTGTCCTTGTCCGACCTTCCTCTACAGATGAAATAAGTTCGGCGCCTTCCTCCGGCCGTTCAACCGACCAGCAGGCGCGCCCCTAACGTGAAATAAAGGATGCTGAAGACCCAGCTCGAATACCGCTCCGGGATGAGCCGCGTGAGCCGGCTGCCGAGGATCACGCCCGGCAGGGCGCCTGCCACCAAGCGCAGGAAGAGCCCTCCTGAGAAGTGCCCCATCCAGAGGTGCAGCGAGCCGGCGACCGCCATGGTCACGAGACCGAACAGGATATCGGTGCCGACCAGCTCTCCAAGCGGCAACGGGACCACCAGAAGCAGGAAAATCATGAGCAGGCTGCCGCTGCCGATGGAGGTGACGGCCACCATGAAACCGACAGCCGCCCCGATGGCGGCGAGTTTCAGGCCGTCGGAGCGGGAGTTGAAGTCCGGCATCGCGCGCCGGATGGCGCTGCGGCCGTTGCGCACAAAGGGCAGAAAGAGCGAAACCCCGACGAGCGTAACCGCCAGCATCGTCCTGAGCACGTGGTCGAGCTGGGTCGCAACCAGGTGCGCCTTCAAAAGGCGCACGAACAGGATTCCGCCGAGCGTCCCGGGCACGCTGCCCATGACGAGGAAGCTCGCAAGGCGCCAGTGGACCTGCCCCAGCCTCCGGTGCTCGAGAACGCCCACCAGCTTGGTCACCGCGCCGTTGATGATGTCCGTGCCGATGATGACGACGGCTGGATAAGGAGTGAACAGCAGGAGGAGCGGGGTGAGCAGCACCCCTCCCCCCGTCCCTGTCAGTCCGATCAACGTTCCGGTGATAAATCCCAGTAGAGTCAAAAACATTGTGATAAGAGCCCCGTCCCAGCCCGCCACCCCCCGCGGCCCTAAGCCGGGCAACCTCCTCAAGATGGCGTCCAAAAACAAAAACGCCCGCTAACGGTCTGTCCGTCAGCGGGCGTTCCTGATAAGAACTTGGGATTAAAGCTTACAAGGGGTTCATTCTCAGGGACACGGCACCGCTAGCGGACATGCGACAACAACACATCCGCTGCGCCTCCTTGCCCCTCATCGCCTTGTAAGGTGCGTCCATATAATGCGAATGGGTGAATTTAGCAGGCTGCGGGGTTTCGTGTCAACACTTTTTTTGGCCGCGCCCGGACTCTTGACGGCCGCCCCTCAGATGCCCCGCCGGCCCTCGCCCGGGGCCCGCTTGAGAATCCGCTCGAGCTCCGGCAGCGAAGTAATCCGCGGCGACTCGGCGCGGGGATAAGCCCCCACGCGGTCAATGAGCACACCGTGAAGTCCAGCCAAGCGGGCCCCTCCGACGTCCGTTGCGTACGTGTCGCCTACGAAGACCGCCTCGGAGGCTTTGGTGCCCGCGCGCGCCAGCGCGAGCTCGAATATTTCCGGGTGCGGCTTCTCGACGCCGACGATCGCGGAATCCAGGATGGTATCGAACCGCCGCGCCAAGTCAACGCGCCTCAACTGTTCTTCGATCGTTCCGACGGAATTTGAGATAACGCCCAGGTAAAAGCCTTGCGCGCGCAGAGAGTCGAGGAACGGGGCGGTCTCGGGATACACGCGCGACCACGTCTGGATATCTCTGAACCTCTCTCCGACATGCCGCATCAGCCGCGGGCGGTGTTCCTCAGGCGCGCCGATCCTTTCCATCAGGACGCGCAAGTATTCGTTCCAATAATACCCGTCAACCTGCCTTGGCACCTGACCCGCGCGGATTTGCGGCCACAGCCACTCGTCAAGTTTCTGCTTGCCCCCGCGCTCGGCGGCGTAGAAGTCCTCCGCGTCTGCCGAGTAGCCCTGCTCGGTCAAGTCGTGTGCCAGCTCATCCATGCGCGGATAAAGCAGCGTGTTGCCGGCTCCGCTCTCTAGATTTAAGAAAAGGAGCGGCGAGCGTGTCCCGGTCTCATACGCGGTCGCGGGCGCCCCGAAACCTCCGCCTCAGCGGGTGGGTGCTTCTCGCGAGCCTTATTACCACTCGGCCCCTCGCCGCGCAGGCAGCGAACCCTTCGCCAACGCCGGCGCCAAAGGCCGTGACCGGCCAGACCGCTTCTGCCTCAGCCGAGGACGAGTCCCAGGCTCTCGCGCAGGCGTTTCAGTCGGCCTCCGGCAGCCCGCAGCAACTCATCCAGAACCTGGAAGACTTTCTTGCCCGTTTTCCCGATAGCCCTCGCCGCGAACAGGTCCTGCGCACGATCTTCCGCCAGGCGCTTGAAGCGAACAGCCGGGAACGAGCTGCCGATTACGCCGAAAGGCTGCTCGAGTCGAACCCTTCAGACTTCGAAGTCCTCATGGCATTTATTGACCTCGTTGAGCGCGAGAGTGACCCGGCGCGCCGCGAGCGCGCCATCCGATACACCTCGCGGTTCATCGAGCGGGCGGAGAAACCCGCGCAAGAGGTGAGTTCGTCCAGGTCGTCTCGGGATAAGGAAGAACAGACGCAGCCGCTGGTACTCGCCGCAGGCTACTTGATGCGAGGTCGAGTCTATGCAAAGTCCGGAGAGACCGAGAAGGCCCTCTCAGACTTCGAGAAAAGTTACGCCGCCTACCCCAGCTCGTCGGTTGCGGAGCACCTGGGCGACCTCGCGGCGAAGAAGGGCGAGGCCGATCGCGCGATTGACTATTACGCGACCGCTTTCGCCTTTCCCGAACCGGGCGCCGACCCGGCCCGCAAAGAGCAACTGCGGAAAAAACTCGGCAGCGCCTATCTGGCCCGGCATCACTCCGAGCAAGGACTCGGGGACTTGGTCCTGGCCCGCTACGACGAGCTCAGCCGCAGCCTCGCTCCACGCCTCAAAGCGAAAGGGCGGCCCAACGCCGGCGCGCGCGACCCTTCCGACGTTGTCCTTCAGAAGCTCGACGGCTCTCCCCTGCGCTTGGCGGATCTGCGCGGCAAAGTCGTGGTGCTCGATTTCTGGGCGACGTGGTGCGGCCCTTGCCGCCTGGAAGGGAGGCTGCTCGAGAAGGTCGTGCAATCTTTTCGCGGCAACCCGGCCGCGGTCTTTCTGGCCGTGAACGTTGACGAGGACCGGGAGAACGTTCCGGCGTTCGTCCAGGAAGAGAGCTGGACCGTCCCGGTCGTTTACGCGCAGGACCTCGACCGCCTGCTCGGCGTGCGCGCCCTCCCGACACTGATCATTTTCGGCCGCGAGGCCCAGGTCATTTTCCGCCAGGAAGGCCTGGACGCGGGCAGCTTTGTGGAGACGGTGGAGAAAAAGATTCGAGACGCCCTGAGCGCACCACAGGCGGCTGCGCCGCCGGGCCCGCCGAACTACTGAGGACTGCATAATACAGCGACAAGTGCGATTGGTCTGTCTGCGCGCCTCGCGGCCTCACCCGGTCCCGATAGGTCGGGACACCCTCTCCCTAGGGGAGAGGCGCCGCGCGTGGGGGCTCGGACCGTCACTCGATTATGTAAACCTCATAGAACCCGCGAGCGGTCAGGCTGTCGTCGCCGCCGAGCGCAACTCGTTCAGCAGCCGCCCACGTTCGCTCTCGGGAAGAAAGCTGGCGCGGACCGCGTTTTCGCACAATCCGACAAGCTGCCGGCGGGAGAGCGAGAATGTGTTTGCCGCGAGTTCGAACTCGCACTCGAGGCTGGTGCCAAACATCGCCGGGTCATCCGAATTAAGC